>JALZDV010000185.1 GCA_030862345.1 Actinomycetota bacterium
CAGTTGCTCCGACCTATTGTCCCCAGGCGTTGCCGTTAGCGTTGCCGTCAAACCGCGTCACACCGCCGCTACCCACAGTCATCACCGCAGGTCACAGCGGAGCCGACGCCCGGATTTGAACCGGGAACCGCCCGATTACAAGTCGGGTGCGCTGCCAATTGCGCCACGCCGGCGAACCCGCCGGTGCGGCGGATCTGAACCAGGGTATCGGCGGCGCGCCTGCGAGCTAGGGTCGGCAAGTGCATGTGCTGTTTGTGTGTACCGGGAACATTTGCCGGTCGCCCATGGCCGAGCGGCTCACCCGCGCGTACGCCGCAGCGGAAGGAGCTGCGCTCGGAGGCGTGCTGACGGCGAGCAGCGCTGGCACCAGGGCCGTTGTGGGGAATCCCATCGAGCCCTCGGCGGGGCTGGTGCTCAGGGGGCTCGGGGGAGATGCGACCGGGTTCGTGGCGCGTCAGCTCGTCCCCCGGGACATCGAAAAAGCGGACCTGGTGCTCACGATGACGCGCAAGCACCGGGACAAGGTGCTCCAGCTCTCTCCTCGCGTGATGACGCGCACGTTCACTCTGCGGGAAGCCGCGGCGCTACTCAAAGCAGCCGATGACGACGACTTGGCCGCCGATCCGAATCTGGACAGTCGAGCGCGGCTTCTGAGCGCAGTGCTGACCCAGCGGCGCGGTGCCGGAGTCGTCCATCGGGACCGGCAACGCGACGACATCCCGGATCCGATCGGGGGGAGCTTGGACAAGTTCCAAAAGGTGGGAGATGCGATTGCCGGGGCGCTGCTGCCGGTTCTCGCGGCCTTGACCGCGCGGAGCGTCAGGCCCGGTTGACCAACTCCTCGGCCGGGACCCCGGCCGGGCGGATGAGCTCCGGATGCGATCGGAACCAGTCGATCGTCAGCTTCAAGCCGGTCTCGAGCGGAACCTTCGGCTCCCAGCCCAGTTCCTTACGGGCCAGCGAGATGTCCGGCCGGCGCACGGACGGATCGTCGATCGGGCGCGGAACGTAAGTGATCGGCGACTGGGAGCCGGCGAGGTCGCGGATCCATTCGGCCAGTTCCAGCATCCCTACTTCGTGCGGATTACCGATGTTCATGGGACCGGCCAGATCGCTGGCCAGCAACTGGACGACGCCCTCGACGAGATCGTCGACATAACAGATCGAGCGAGTCTGAGATCCGTCGCCCGCCACAGTGATCGGGTTGCCGGTCAAGGCCTGCCGAATGAATGTGGGGATCGCCCGACCGTCGTTGGGCCGCATGCGTTGCCCGAAGGTGTTGAAGATCCGCACGATAGCCGTGTCCACCGAGTGCGTACTGCGGTAGGCCATGGTGATCGCCTCGCCGAAACGCTTGGCCTCGTCGTACACCCCGCGCGGTCCCACCGGATTGACGTTGCCCCAATACGTCTCGGGCTGCGGATGGATCAGCGGATCGCCGTAGACCTCCGACGTCGAAGCGAGCAGGAATCGCGCCTTCTTCTCTTTGGCCAGGCCAAGGGCATGCATGGTCCCGATCGAGCCGACCTTCATCGTCTCGACCGGCAGCTCCAGATAATCGATCGGGGAGGCCGGCGACGCGAAGTGCAGCACCGCGTCGACCTCACCCGGGATATGGATGTAGTCGGTGATGTCCGCGCGGATCAGCCGGAAATCGTCGCGCTCGAGCAGGTGCGCAACGTTGGAAGGCGTTCCGGTCAGGAAATTGTCCAGACCGACCACCTCATAGCCGTCATCCAGTAACCGCGTGCACAGGTGAGAACCGACGAAGCCCGCCGCTCCGGTCACTACTGCTCGGGATGCCACGGCTGCGCCCTTCGAGTCTCGTCAGCCCCGTCGAGGATCAGTAGGGCACCTCGGGCAGCAGGTCCTCGCCGAATTCGGCGAGGTGATCAGCGAGCGTGTCATCCCTCAGATAGGCCCACATCGGGGCGGCCTGTGCAACGTCGATGTAGACGACACTGGCCGCACCCTCCCGACCGAGCCCGGCCACCGGCACGGTGAGAAAACTGAGACTCTGCTGGTTGAGCCCGCCCAGAGACAGCGCCAGTCCGAGCATGTTCGCGGTCGTGAACGTCTCGTCCACACTGATCGCAGCGGTCAGGGCGACGAGCAGCGCATCGGTCTTTCCGAGATCGCTGAGGATGTTCTGCTGGAAGACCGTGTTCATGACAGCGCGTAGATAGTTCTGCTGGCGCTGTACGCGGTCGAGGTCGCCGCCGGGAAGGCCCTTGCGCTGGCGGACGTAGATCAGCGCCTCCTCGCCGTTGAGATGGTTGAGCCCCTTCTCGAAGGTGACTCCGCCCTGGCGGGTCTCCTCGGCGACTCGTACGTCGACGCCGCCGAGAGCATCGGTGATCTCCTTGAATCCGGCGAAATCGACCGCGGCGAAGTGGTCAATCCGTACGGCGGTGAGCTGCTCGACGGTCCGGATCAGGAGACTCGGCCCCCCGAAGGCGTACGCAGCGTTGATCTTGTTCAGACCGTGATCGGGAATCGGGACCCAGGAGTCGCGCGGGATCGAGATGAACTGGACCAACTCCCGCTCCCCGGTGATCCGCATGATCATGATCACGTCGGCGCGATCTCCGGGCGGGCCTTCTCCGGACGGGTCACGGGAGTCGGAGCCCACCAGCAGGAACGTCAGCGGCGGCTCGCCGCTCACCGGCGTCGCCGGCGCGGGTCGCTCGCTGTCGTCGAGTTGCTCGAACGGGTTGGCGATCCGGTCGATGTTGCCCAGGTAACGCTCGGTGAAAAAGAAGAACAGCCCGACCGCGGCGAGCCCGAGCACGAGCCCGGAGATCAGGATGATGACCAGCGCCTTCTGCCACCGACTGCGCGGGCGCCGATTGCGCTTCCCGCGGCCGCTTCGGTCAGCGGCGGAAGTCGCGGTGCCGTCCGCGTCATCGTCGGAGTCGTAGAGGTTCGGTTCGCCATCGGCGTCGAACGCCGAGTCGTCATCGAACTCGCTGGGTGGTTCGGGGGCGCCGTGCCGGCTCACGTTGCGGATCCTCGGATCGGCAGCAAGCCCAGCGCCGGGACGGCGCAAAGCCTGGCCTGGAACCCCATATACCGCACCTGATACCTCTCGGCTCATACCCGTCCGCCGAACGGTCCAGTTGATCGCCCCGTCGCGGATCCCCCGCTCGGCCGGAAGTCTAGTCGGTGGGCCCGGTGCGGGGCGCGGAGCATACGGAGCTACCGGACCGATGGGAGGGAATTACTGACACGGCCCAACCGGGTGTCGGTACCCAGCGCGTACCCGATACCCTCGCGCGAGCGGCGTTTCCTTCGACCGCAGGAGAAGCTAGCCCGAAAGAACGGGGATGTTTTGGTCGCCGGACCAAGCCTTGCAGCCGTCAGTGAGCTCAGGACGGAGATCGTCCCGCGCAATGACTGGCGCAGGACGCACATCGCCACACTCGTGGCACTTGACGCTGGACTGATCATCCTCGCCGAGGTGATCGCCTACCTCGGCCGCTTCGACGGCAGGATCGCCGACAATCTCGTCTATCGGTACGGCTGGATCTCGGCCGGGCTGCTGATCAGCTGGCTGCTCATCAATGCCGCCTCCGGTGCGTACGAGAGCAAGTACTTCGGAACCGGGCCCGGTGAGTACAAGCGCATCCTGGTCGGCACCGCCCGCACCTTCGGCCTGCTTGCCATCGTCGCCTATGCCTTCCAGTTCAACATCGCGCGTGGCTTCACCACGGCCTCCTTCGTCCTCGGGCTGATGCTGCTCCTGATGGGCCGAAACCTGGCCCGGCACTGGCTGGTCCGACAGCGTCAGCAGGGCAACCTCAGCCACCGTGCCCTGATCGTCGGATCGGCGGAGTCGGTCAACGAGATGGTGTCCGCGCTGCTCACCCATCCGCAGGCGGGCCTTCGGGCGGTAGCTGCCTGCACGCCCAGCGGGCGTACTGATGACGATGAGTGGCTGTCGGTGGACCGGGTCGGCGGGATCGGCGACGTTGCCGACGCCGCCACCAGGGCCGAAGTCGACACCGTCGTGGTCACGTCAGGACCGCACATCGACGCCCGGACACTGCGCTCGATCGCCTGGAGCCTGGAAGGCCGAGGCATCGATCTGTGTGTGACGCCGTCGCTGAGCGGGGTGGCTATTCCGCGATTGAGCATGCGCCCGGTCGGCGGAGTCACCCTGCTGCACGTCGACGAGCCGGAGTTCACCGGCGCGAAGCGTTGGGTCAAGGCGATCATCGACCGGATCGGGGCGGCGCTCGGGCTGCTGCTGCTTTCCCCGCTGTTCCTGGTCGTCACCATTCTGATCCGAATGGGCGACAAGGGCCCCGCCTTCTACAAGCAGTACCGGATCGGGATGAACGGCCAGCGGTTCCAGGTCTACAAGTTCCGCAGCATGTACACCGACGCCGACGAGCGGCTGGCCGAACTCCGCGCGGCCAATGACGCCGACGGACTGCTTTTCAAGCTGAAGACTGACCCGCGGGTCACCCGGATCGGCGCGATTCTTCGACGCACGGCGATCGACGAGTTACCGCAGCTGCTGAACGTTCTGAAGGGTCAGATGTCCCTGGTCGGGCCTCGGCCGTTGGCGGTGCTGGACACCGATTTCCAGGGGGATGTACGCCGTCGGCTGTTGGTCAAGCCGGGGATAACCGGCCTCTGGCAGATCGGTGAGCGCCTCACCTGGGAGGACGCGGTTCGCCTGGACCTCGACTACGTCGAGAACTGGTCACTGTCCCTGGACCTGACCATCTTGTTCAGGACCGTGCTGACTGTCGCGCGCGGCGGCGGGAACTACTGAGGCCTGAGCAGATTCCGATGGTCGATCTTCAGGGACGGCCGAGGGCGCGGTAGGTCCAGCCAGCAGCCCGCCAGACCGCCGGATCCAGCGCACCTCGCCCGTCCAGGATCCGCTTCGCCCGGGTGATTCCGTCGAGTGTGCTCGGATCGAGCGTGCGGAATTCCTGCCACTCGGTCAGGTGCAGGATCAGATCGGCGCCACGGGCCGCGTCGATGGCTGATCGGCAGTAGTCGAGTTCGGGATACTTCTTGTGCGCGTTGTCCATCGCTTTCGGGTCGTACACGCCCACGTTGGCCCCTCGGGACTGCAGGGCGCTGGCGACATCCAGGGCCGGGGAGTCCCGGACGTCGTCGGAGTCGGGCTTGAAGGCCGCACCCCAGACCGCGATCCGCTTGCCGTCGACGTAGCCGTCGAGTTCGGCCACCGCCAGATCGATCATCCGCGCGCGGCGTCGCAGATTGATCGCGTCGACCTCGCGCAGGAAGGACACCGCCTGTTCCACGCCGAGTTCCTGCGCCCGGGCGATGAAGGCCCGGATGTCCTTGGGCAGGCAACCCCCGCCGAACCCGAGGCCGGATTTCAGGAACCGCGGGCCGATCCGGTCGTCATGGCCCAACGCTTCGGCCAGGGTCGCCACGTCCGCGCCGGTGACCTCGCAGACCTCGGCCATGGCGTTGATGAAGGAGATCTTGGTGGCCAGAAAGGAGTTGGCGGCGACCTTCACCAGCTCAGCGGTGGCGAGATCGGTGCTGATGACCGGACAGCCGGTCTCGATGACCGTGGCGTACACCTCCCGTAGTTGCCGGTCCGCGTTCTGGTTGGTCACTCCGAATACGAGCCGGTCAGGGCGCACGGTGTCGGCGACGGCGTGGCCCTCGCGGAGGAACTCCGGATTCCAGGCGAGGTCGGCGGCCTCGCCCGCCGGAGCGGACGTCCGCAGCAGGGCAGCCAGCCTGGCTGCGGTACCGGCCGGGACGGTCGACTTCCCGACGACCAGGCAGGGGCCGGTCAGTTGCGCAGCCAGCGAACCCACCGCGGCATCGACGAAGCGCATGTCGGCGGACTCGTTGTCAGCCTGTTGCGGGGTTCCCACGCAAATGAAGTGCACGTCGGCCCTTGCCGCGACCTCGGCGTACGACGTGGTGAACCGGAGTCGACCGCTGGCCAGGCCGCGCGCAAGGACATCCTCCAAGCCGGGCTCGTAGAAGGGGGTCTCGCCCCTGGACAGCTGAGCCACCTTGTCGGGATCCACGTCCAACCCGATGACGTGGTGGCCCATCTCGGCCATCCCGGCAGCATGAGTCGCGCCGAGATAACCAGTGCCGATCACGCTGACGCACAACGATGCAGCCAAGTTCCCGCCCATCTCGGTGTGATGCTGTTGGGGTCATCCTGTACTGAATCGGGTCGCAGTTGTTAGCCGCCCTTTGGTCGTAGGACGCGCGTCGTCAGGTGCGGGCCCTACGATCACCGGCGTGCCTGTCCGGAAAGCCCACCTCAGTGAGGCCGAGGACGGCGACGAGCTCCTTGCCCCGGTGGACTCGCCCTGAACGCCGCCAAGTCCAAGAGTCCCGCCGTGGAGCTGGAGATCGGTCACCGAACGGTTCGGATCTCGAACCCGCACCGGGTCTACTTTCCGGCCCGCGGCGAGACGAAGTTGGACCTCGCCAACTACTACTTGAGCGTCGGCGACGGCATCGTGGGGGCGCTGCGAGAGCGGCCGTGCATGATGCACCGCTTCCCCGAGGGAGTCGCCGGGGAGAAGGTGCACCAGAAGCGGGTCCCGCACGGCGCGCCACCGTGGCTGGAGACCGTGCGGGTGCACTTCCCCCGGTACGGGCGGCACGCCGACGAGTTGTGCGTGACCGAGTTGGCCAGCGTCATTTGGGCGGTCCAGATGTCCACAGTGGAGTTCCACCCCTGGAACTCCCGCCGCCCTGACACCGAGAAACCGGACGAGTGGCGGATCGATCTGGACCCCATGCCGTTGTGCGACTTCGAGCGGGTGCAGCGGGTGGCCCACGTCGCCCATGAGGTGCTGGACGAACTCGGCGCCGTCGGCTGGCCGAAGACGTCCGGTGGCAAAGGGATGCACATCTACGTACGGATCGAGCCGCGGTGGGGGTTCTCCGACGTACGGCGGGCGGCTCTCGCCTTCGCCCGTGAGGTCGAGCGCCGCGCCCCCGACGACGT
>JALZDV010000194.1 GCA_030862345.1 Actinomycetota bacterium
GCCAAGTTGGTGCCTACCGGTACGTGGATCGCGATGGAGTCCGGCTGGCCTACCGCGAACTCGGTGACCCGGACGGGGAGCCGGTCGTTCTGGTGCACGGCCTGTTTTCGGCGGGCTGGAGTTGGGACGAGTTCGGGCCACGGCTGGCCGCAGCCGGTCGGCGGGTCATCGTGCCCGAGTTGCGCGGCCACGGGCACAGTGACCGTACGGGCCCGTACACCTTCGAGGTCTTCGCCGGCGACCTGATCTTCCTGCTCGGCAGTCTCGACATCGGCACCCTCGATCTGATCGGGCACTCGCTGGGTGGGCACGCGGCCTCGATCCTCGCCCAGCGCCAGCCGAACCGGGTGCGCCGGCTGGTGATCGAGGACGCACCGCCTCCGCCGTACCCGGGTGATCGCTACCGGGGGCCGGGCCTGCGCTCGCTGCCGCCTCGGTCCCGGGTGCTGCTGGTCACGTTCCTGGTCGCGCGGTACCGCTGGATTCGGCGCCACCTCGACCTAGACATGGCCAAGACCGTGCTCCGCGAATTCCGCCGACCGGACGAACTGTGGTGGTCACAGTTGAGCGCGATCACCGCCTCGACGCTGCTGATCCACGGTGGCCCGGAAAGTCATGTGCCTGGTTACCGGCTGGAGGAGATGGCGCGGCGGATCCCGGACTGCCGGCTCGTCACGATGCCGGTCGGTCACCGCGTGCACCTGAGCGCGCCAGACAGTTTCGCCGAACTCGTCCTCACGTTCCTGGCGAGCGAGCCGGTGCCAGGCGCGACCCGCTAGTCCGACGTCCCTCGCCGTGCTACTGGGAGGAGGCGGTCCGGGTCAGTTTGATGAGCGAGTTCTCATGAAGCGCTCATCTCGGGCTCAAACTCGCCCACTTGACTGTGTGCATGAGAAGGGCAGGCAACTCGGGCCGCACCACCCGCAGCACCGCTGGCGACCCGCCGGTCCGCGTCGACACTCGACCGTGGGTGAACCAGCGTCTGGATCTGGGATGAGTGTCGTCCTGCCCATCGCGACCGCCTATCTGGTGTATGTGGTCCTGTGCGCGTTGTTCACCTACGTTCTGATCGCCTACGAACTGCGCGTCGACGAACGGGCAGCGACGGTTGACCTCGACCAGGAGTTGCGGGAATTGGTCGGTATGAGCAGCGCAAGCTGAGCCAGGCCTGATGCGGCTTGTCTGGGGCACTCAGTAGGCACTCAGTACGTAAAGGTTCGATCCGCCTCGAAAGCAAGCTGAACCAGCCGCTTGGGCATCGCGAACTCCGCCGACTTGCCCTCGAGGTCGGCGTCGGTTACGCCACGGGCCTTGCTGGACATGCCCGAGACGTAGAAGCGCCCGCCTCCCGCTGACACCGCGTTGAAGTGCTCCCGTAACGAGCCGGTACCCAGGCCGCTGAGCGAGTCGAGGACGGCCTCGCGCAGCAGTTGTACCGCGTCACCTGCCAGGAAGACGCTGACCTCATGACCTTCATCGACTGCGGCACTGGCGACCAGCAGACCGAGTGCGGCGCGGGTAGGTGCCTCCGGGCCTGAGGTGATGTGGACGAGCAGCTTGCCCATGGACGCTGACCCTTCTGCTTCCGGTACGGCGATTGTGCCGAGGGGTCAGAGCGTGAACAAGGCACTGATGGGCAGACAGAGTTCCGGTGCCGGAGTCGCGCGGGCGCCTTGCCCTCTGACCATCGCAAGCGGACAGTTCAGAGACGCAATCGCACGAGCGCAGGCATCCGTGCCAGGATCCGGCAGACACCCGGTCCGACAGTGACCGTTATCGCAGAGGTGAACCAGGTGACGACAACGGCACGGCCGCTTAGTGAACCCGCCCGCATCGCCGGACCGGACGAGGGGATCTCGCCCGAGGAGCTCGCGATGGCCGGCCGCAACCACTCTCTCCTGCTCGAAGCGCTGCGCTATGACGTCACGCCGCCCGGATTGCACTACGTCCTGGTCCACTACGACGTACCTCAGCTGGACCCGGCCGACTGGTCGTTGTCCGTCAACGGGCACGTGGACAGAGAGTTGGTGCTGGACCTCGAGCGGCTCCGTTCCTACCCAGCGGTGAGCGCGCCGGTAACTCTCGAGTGCGCCGGCAACGGCCGGGCACACTTGCAGCCCCGCCCGGTGAGCCAGCCGTGGTTGGAGGGTGCGGTGGGTACGGCGGTCTGGACCGGAGCGAGGTTGTCCGACGTACTGGCCGATGCCGGTCCCACCGATCAGGCCGTGGACGTGGTGCTGACCGGCGCTGATCACGGGATCGAGCGGGGCGTCGAGCAGGACTACGCCCGCGGCCTGCCGCTGGCCCAGGCCCTGCGGCCCGAGATCCTGCTGGCCTACGAGATGAACGGTGCGCCGCTTCCGCCACAACACGGCTTCCCGGTGCGGGTGGTCGTCCCCGGGTGGTACGGAATGACGTCGGTGAAGTGGCTGACCTCGATCTCGGTGAGCGACAAGCCGTTCGAAGGCTTTCAGAATGCGGTCGCCTATCGATTCAAGGCCGACCTTGACGACGTCGGGGAGCCGGTGTCGACGATCGCGCCGCGGGCCTTGATGGCCCCGCCGGGCTTCCCGGACTTCGGATCCCGTCGACGCATTGTCGAGGCCGGTTCTGTCGCATTGTCCGGACGGGCGTGGTCCGGTCGCGCGCCGATCACGAGGGTGGATGTGTCACCGGACGGCGGGAGCACCTGGCAGGACACCGTGCTGGAGCCCGCACTCGGCAGGTACGCCTGGGCGCGCTGGTCCACTAGGTGGCAGGCCACCCCAGGTGACCACGAGCTCTGCGTCCGCGCGACCGACGCAACCGGCGAGAGCCAGCCGCTCGAACCACCGTGGAACGCCGCTGGCGTGGCCAACAACGCAGTACAGCGCGTCTTCGTGCACGCGAGGTAAGGCGCATGCCTGCCTTTTCCGCGTCCGGCGAGCAGTATGAACTGACCGCCGGCGACTACCGCGCCACGATCGTCGAGGTCGGCGGCGGCGTACGAGCGTGTGATCGCGGCGAGCGCCCGGTCCTGCATCCCTACTCACTGGACGCGATGGCTGACGGCGCGCACGGCGCGCCGCTCATCCCCTGGCCGAACCGGCTGGCCGACGGTAAGTACAGCTTCGACGGCACCGACTATCAGGTCGCGCTGACCGAACCGGAGAAGCACAACGCGATCCACGGATTCCTGCAGTGGCGCTCGTGGGAACCGCGGGAGCAGACCGCGGAGCGGATCGTGATGGCGACCCGGCTCTACCCATTGCAGGGCTATCCCTTCGGCCTGGACGTCAGCATCGAATACACGCTCAGCCGCGACGGCCTGACCGCGCGGACGACTGCTACCAACATCGGGAACACCGCCTGCCCGTACGGCAATGGGGCGCATCCGTACCTGTCATCCGGCACCGGCCTGATCGACGACTGCGAGATCGAACTCCACGCCGGTACGCGGATCCTGACCAGTGCCGATCGGCAGCTGCCCACCGGAGCGGAATCGGTGGCCGGTACGCCGTACGACTTTCGCCGACCTCGCCGGCTGGGCCAGCTGAAGATCGATCACGCCTTCACCGATCTGGCCCGCGATGCCGACGGGAGGGCGTGGCTGCGGCTGCATGGCACCGACGGGCTGACCGCGCAACTCTGGGTCGATGCGACGTACCCGCTGATCGAAGTGTTCACCTCGGACGCCCTCAGTCCGGACCGCCGGCGCCGCGGCTTGGGCGCGGAGCCGATGACCTGTCCGCCCAACGCATTCCAGACCGGCGAGCAGCTCACCCGGCTGGAGCCGGGGGCGAGTATCACCACTACGTGGGGCGTCCAACTAGTCAGCCGCGATGAAGGAATTGAAGCCTGACGCCGCCGGAGAATCGGCTCCTTACTCTGGAGCAGGGGCTTGGATCCTTGATAATCGCCGACGATTTCCGTACCAAGTGCCGCCGCTAACTCAAGCAGTCGCTCGGGTGCATTCAGCAGTGCTTCCTCAGGAGGGAACGACGCCCGTGATGTTGCGTCGACGTCGCGTCCCTGCCAGGTCGGCCAAGTTAGCCTCGACCACCGTCTGCCGGCTCAAGGATCCTTGTCTCGGGCGTCCCGGCCAGCGCCGGAGAGTTTTCCCGAGACGCCCAGACGGTCCTCTGCAGGAAGTTGCGAAACTGCTCGGCAGCCTCGACCGTGTCGAAGTCCAGGTCGATCACGACAAAGTTCCCGTCGTCGACTGGCCGCTGCACGCGGTGCCCACGGACGCCTGAGCTCCGCCGCGCCTCGTCAAATCGATCGAACGCCGCCTTCCAGACGGCGTAGTCCACGATGGCATGCTCAATATGCAGTGTCGGCATGTTCCCAGCTCCATTTCGGATTGTGTGTCGAACTGACCGCTTGTGACGCTAGGAGTAAGCAGCAACGCGGCGGTATCCCGTCTTCCTGGGGGATGCATCGGGTTGTCCGTGCAGGTCCAGGCGACAGTTACGATCCGGGCGTGCCGCGCGACGCCGCTGTCCGCCGACGGGAGCAAGTGGCGCAGATCTGCCGGTCGGTCGATGACTCGAGAGCGCTGCGCCGGGGCGTGCTCGATGCGATCCAGGACGTCGTTCCGTTCGACGCGTACTCATGGCTGCTCACCGACCCCGAGACGTCCGTGGGATCAGGACCGCTGGCGGACGTGCCGTGTTTGCCGGAGTTGCCCGCGCTGATCCGCTTGAAATACCTCACCCCGACAAACCGGTGGACCACTCTGCGCACCGGCGATGTTGGCCTGCTGGAGCAGGCGACGGGTGGTGACCTGGCTCGCAGCCTGGTCTGGCGCGAGATGCTCTCGCGGTACGGCGTTCGTGATGTCGCCTCCTGCGTCTTTCGAGATCGGTACGGCTGCTGGGGTTTCCTTGAGCTGTGGCGGATCGCGCCGAGCGAAGCGTTCACGGCCGGTCAGGCGCATTTCCTCGCCGAGATCTGCGCCACGGTGACCGAGGGGCTGCGGCGCAGTCAGGCCAGCACCTTCGCTGCTGGCGGCGGCGGCCGCTCTCACGTCCGACCGGGACCAGTGCTGCTCTTGTTGTCCCCGGACCTCCAGGTACGAGCACAAACGCCCGAGACCCGCGAGTACCTGCAGGTGCTCGTCCCTCCGCCGGAGGACCAGACGCCCATCCCCAGCGGCGCATATAACGTCGCCGCGCAGCTGTTGGCAACGGAGGTCGGGGTTGATGCGAACCCTCCATCAGCGCGGGTGCATCTGGCGGACGGCCTGTGGATGACATTGCGAGCCGCCCGGATCGGGGACAGGGAGCTCGGTCACGACCGAGACATTGCCGTCAGCATCGAACGGACGTCGCCCGCGGAGCGGCTGGCTGTCTTCGCGCGTGCCTTCGGCCTAACCCCCCGCGAGGCAGAACTGCTCCGGCAGCTAGCGACGGGCAGCGACACGCGCGCTGCCGCCCGTCGAATGTCGCTGTCGGAGCACACGGTGCAAGATCACCTCAAGTCGATCTTCACGAAGACCTCAACGCACAGCCGGGGAAGTCTGCTGTCGCGGGCGGTTGGCACCTCGGCTGACCTGCATCGGGCGCCGAGGCGAAGCTAGTTCAGCATGCGGTCACCCGGTTGGATCACCCGGAGCCACCGGAACCCGTAACCTTCGAGCGGGATCTCCACCATGCCCTTGTTGTCGGTGGCGGTGCTGCCGTCGCAGAGCAGGTCGCTCAACCGAGTGTTCTCGTCGCAGCCGTCGAGGACGAGAGGGACGGTCTGCGGCTCGGCGCCGAGGTTGTGCAGCGCGACGAGGGCAGCCCCGTCCCAGTCGCAGCGATGGGCCATGACCGCACGATGCGGCTGGTCGAGCACCTCGAAACGGCCCCAGCCGAGCTCCGGGCACTCGCGATAGCGGCGGATCAGCAGGCCCATGAAGTTGAGCAGCGAGTCTGGGTCTTTGCGTTGCGCGGCGACGTTGACGTACTCGGGGCCGAAGCCACCCTCGACCACCTGCCCGGGTAGCCGCGACGGGGCGGCTGTGGAGAACCCGCCGTTGCGCCCGGCGGTCCACTGCATGGGGGTGCGGACGGCGAACCGCCCCTCCTCCGCGAGGTTCTCGCCCATGCCGATCTCTTCGCCGTAGAAGAGCACCGGCGTTCCGGGCAGCGAGAACAGCAGGCTGTAGACCATCCGCAGCCGCCGCGGGTCACCGTCCAGCATCGGGGGTAGGCGCCGGCGCAGGCCGCGACCGTAGATCTGCATGGTCTCCTGCGGCCCGAATGCGGCGAAGACCTCCTTGCGTTCGGACTCGCTGAGCTTGTCCAGGGTCAGCTCGTCGTGGTTACGCACGAACGTGGCCCACTGGCTGTCCGGGGACGTCTTCGGGCGGGCCAGCAGCGCCTTGACCAGCGGGCGGGCATCAGTGCGGGCCATCGCCAGGTAGAGCCGCTGCATGCCGATGAAGTCGAACTGCATGGTGAGCTCGTCGCCGTCGGTGCCGCCGAAGAACTTCTGCTGATCCTTGTGCGGCAGGTTCACCTCGCCCAGCAAAATCGCGTCGCCGGTGCGCCGGCCGCTCTCCGGCGGAGATCGTCGACAAGATGCGGGCCGACGCCACGAGCCGCATGTC
>JALZDV010000197.1 GCA_030862345.1 Actinomycetota bacterium
CATTCCACCGACGTCGTTGATCCGGCCCACAAGCAGCAAGCTTGCCACCTCGAGTCGATGCCGGCTGCTTCGGCCTGGCCTGGTCCAACCACGGTACGAGCCAACCGCTGGCTCCGGTGATCGGCCCGGTGTGTATAGCATGCGCGCAACAGTCCACCGGATCCCGGTTCCTGACCACCCTCAAAGCGGGCCTCGAGGTGGAGCCGGGAGTCGACTACACGAACGTGGTGAGCCGCTACCGCGAGGTCGTGGTGCCCTACCGCAACGGCTGCCTGACCGGACCGGCTGGACAGGTCACGAACATCACCCTGCGGGCCCAACTGCCCGCTTCACTCACCGACCACCTGATGATCACTACGACCACCCCGCGCTGCAATGGGTCGAGCACGCGTTGCTACGCGACGGGCCGGCCAACCCGTCCTTCAGATCGGTGTGCCTCTGCACCCTCGGCCGGATCGCGACGCCGGCTCGTACGGATGTGCCCGTACCGCCGTCCTCGGGTGGCAGGTCAGGTGGCCGCGAGCTCGAGCACGCCGCGGATGTCGCCGAGGCCACGAGCGACCAGCAGCTGCCCACCGGCGGGCAATTGCTGCCACGTGTTGGTCGCGGTGTCCCATCGCCGCCACAGCCGATGGTCGGTGGCAACCTCGGCTTGCACCGACTCCCCGGCCGCTGCCCAGATGGCAGTCCAACCGACGAGCCGGACCGGCTGGTCGACGGCCGACGGCTGGTAGTAGACCTGCACGACCTCTCGGCCCGGCCGAGCACCGACGTTGGTCACCTCGACCGAGATCCTCCGGCGGTCCCCCTCGGCCAGTTTCGGAGCCGCGTAGTCCCATTCGGTGTAGCCGAGGCCGTGTCCGAACCAGAACGCCGGAGGCGGCGCCTTGTCGGCGAAGTGACCTCGATAACCGAGAAACGGACCCTCGGCATATACGAGATCCCCTTCGGTGGGGTTCACCGACCAAGCCGGGGACTGGGCGTCCTCAGCCGGAAAGGTCGTCACCAGACGTCCGGCCGGCTCGATGTCACCCAGCAATGCGGCCGCGATGGCATGGCCGCCTTCCTGCCCCGGCAGGCCGGCCCAGAGGACCGCATCTACGCGATCCAGCCACGGCATGATCACCGGGGTCGCGGCGTTGACGACAACGATCGTGCTGCGGGCGGCTGCTGCGACTGCTTCGATCAGGGCGTCTTGGGCTCCCGGGAGGTGCAGGGTGGTCTTGTCGACAGATTCGGTCTCCTCCTCCTCGGTCAGCCCGACGACGACCACCGCCACGTCGGCCTGCCTGGCCGCATGCACCGCCTCGGCGATCACGTCGTCCGGCGTGCGTGGTGCCGGGCGGGCGATCAGCCCGAAGGTGCCCATGCCGGCACCCGATACGACAGCGGCACCGGCGTCCTCGACCTCGGCCTGGGTGATGCCCAGCGGGTGGTCGGGCCGCACGGTTGCCTCGATCATGGTCGGGCCACGAACGTCGATGACCGTCGATTCCGCCGGAGGTGCGAGAAACTCCTCAGCGAAGCCCTCGCCCGAAGAGCGGGGGTTGAAGCCCCGGACGTGGTCTCCGATGGCCACCTGCCATTCCCCGGCGCCGAAGACGCCGACTTCGACCGGGCCGGTTGCCTCGATCCTGGCCTGAAGGGTGACCTTGGTGACGTGCTCGGGAAAGACATCTTCCATGGCGATCGTGGTCGCGGCACCGGCCTGATGACGAGCCTGGAGCACAGCACCGTCTGCGGCGTAGAGCAGCGCATGGGTACCCGGTTCCCCGGTCTCGGGATCGGTGACGAAACCCGGCTTGGCGCGTACGGCTCGATTGCGAACCTCGACGCCGTCGGTGACGGTGAGCCTGCCTCCGAGGATGCTGGTGAGCCCGTCGGCCACACTGATCTGGTACGGAGGTGTCACCTGCGCCGACCCACCGCCCATGCAGATGGTCTCCACGGCGTGCCGGCCGATCAGCGCCACTCTCCGATCCCGGGAGATCGGCAGCGTCTGCTCCCGGTTGGTGAGGACGGTCATTCCCTGGGCGGCCAGGCGGGTCAGCTGCTCCTTTCGGACCGGGCTGTCGGGCGCGGGAAGGTCGACCGGGTATCCCCTCGGCTTCCCCAGGGCGCCGACCCGCTCGGCCAATCTGAGCAGCCGACGCAGATGTTCGTCGATCACGGATTCGGCGAGCTTCCCCGCCTCGACCGCAGCGACCAGGGTCGGGCCCCACGGGCCGATCGGGCCGGGCATCACCAGATCCAGCCCACCCGTCGCGGCTGGGCCGGCGGACTTGGTGGCGTACCAGTCAGACATGACCAGGCCGGGATATCCCCACTCCCCCTTGACGATCTCCTCGATCACGTGGCGGTGCTCAGTAGCCGGCGTGCCGTTGACGTCGTTGTACGCGGCCATCATCGACCACGGGTCGGCGTCGGCGACGGCGATCTCGAACGGCAGCAGATACACCTCACGCAGGGTTGCCTGGTCGACGACGCTGTTCATCGTGTTGCGTAGGGTTTCGGACTCGTTCGCTACGAGGTGCTTCAGGCAGGCACCAACCCGGTTCTCCTGCAGACCGCGCACGTATGCTGCGGCCAGCTTGCCGGTGAGGAGTGGGTCCTCGGAGTAGGCCTCGAACAGCCGCCCACCCAGCGGCGACCGGTGCAGGTTGATCGTCGGTCCGAGCACGACATGGATCTGTTGGGCCAAGGCCTCCTCGGCGAGGATCCACCCGACCTCGTAAGCGGTGTCCTCGCTCCACGACGACGCGAGCAAGGTGGCGTTCGGGAACAGGGCCACCGGCTTGCCGTCGGCGAACCGCAACCCGCGGACCCCGGTCGGGCCGTCCGACAACCGAATCTCGGCGAGGCCGATCGACTCGTTCGGAGCCAGGGTGAAACCGCTGGCGCCGGTCAGCAGCCGCACCTTCGCCGGGAGGTCCAGCGAGTCGATCAGCCTCTCGTAGTCAGCGCTCTGCGTCACACCTGCTGCGCGGCACCGTGCTGGCTGCGGACGTCGGGCGCCTCGCCGAGGGGCTGGTTTCGGGCGTCCTCCATCTCTTCTCGACGCTCCTCCTCGACCTCTGCGGTGAGGCGCGCACCAGCCTCCTCGTCCCTAGTCAGGTTCAGGCCGGTCTTCGGGTCGAACAGGTGCATCTTGCGGGTGTCCACCCAGATCTCGGACTGGCGGCCGGGGCGGATCCGGCTGGTGGAGTCGATCGCGATGATCAGCTGGGTACGCAACTGGTCGCTGTCGAGCTCACGCGACAGGTCACGCAGCTGTTGGCTCACCTCTTCGGAGGCCTCGAACGGGATGTAGGCGTACTGCTCGTTGCCCAGCCACTCGGTCACATCCACCTGCGCGGTGAAGACGTCACCCTTGTCGCGCTTGTCCGGGTCGACGAGCTTTGCGTCCTCGAACGCCTCCGGCCGCACCCCCATGAGCATGACCTGGTGGCCGCTGGCCGCCTCACGTTGGCGGTCGGTCGTGAGCTGAATCGGTCCCAACGGCGTGTCGAGGCAGCCGTCGCGTACCTCGGCTGGCAGGAAGTTCATCGGCGGCGAGCCGATGAATCCGGCCACGAAGAGGTTGACCGGCTGCTCGTAGAGCTCACGCGGCGAGGCGATCTGCTGTAGTACGCCCTTGCGCATCACGGCAACGCGGTCACCGAGGGTCATCGCCTCGGTCTGGTCGTGGGTGACGTAGACGGTGGTGATGCCCAGGCGCCGCTGCAGACGGGAGATCTCGGTACGCATCTGCCCGCGCAACTTTGCATCCAGGTTGGACAGCGGCTCGTCGAACAGGAAGGCATCCGCCTGACGCACGATCGCCCGGCCCATGGCCACCCGCTGGCGCTGCCCGCCGGAGAGGTTCGCCGGCTTGCGGTCCAGATGCTCCTCGAGCTCCAGCAACGAGGATGCCTCACGTACCCGAGTGTCGACTTCGGGCTGCGGCGCCTTGGCCAGGCGCAGCGGGAAGGCGATGTTCTCGTAGACGGTGAGGTGGGGATAGAGCGCATAGTTCTGGAAGACCATCGACAGGTTGCGTTCGCGTGGGGCCTTGTCGTTGACCCGCGTGCCGCCGATGAGCATGTCACCCGAGGTGATGTCCTCCAGGCCGACGATCATCCGCAGCAGGGTGGACTTTCCACAGCCGGACGGGCCGACCAGGATGACGAACTCGCCGTCGTCGATGTCGATGCTGATGTCGTTGACCGCTTGGAAGCCGTCGCCGTACTCCTTGACGATGTTCTTCATCTCGATGGCTGCCATCGTGTGGATCTCCTTGTCAGATGGGGGCGGTCAACCCTTGACGGCGCCGTTGGTCAGTCCCGCCACGATCTTCTGCTGGAAGAGCAGGACCAGGATGATCACCGGGATGGTGACCACAACGGAGGCGGCCGCGATGGGGGCGGTCGGCTGAGAGAACTGGCTGGCGCCGCTGAAGAACGCCAGCGCCGCAGGCACGGGTCGGGCGGCCTCACTGGAGGTCAGCGTGATCCCGAAGATGAAGTCGTTCCAGATCGCGAAGAAGGTGAGGATGGCCGCCGTGAAGACCCCTGGTGCCGCCAGCGGCACGATCACCTTGCGGAAGGCCTGCCATGCCGTCGCACCGTCCACCTGCGCCGCCTGCTCCATCTCCCAAGGAATCTCGCGGAAGAAGGCCGAGAGCACGTACACCGACAGCGGCAGTGAGAACGACAGGTACGGGATGATCAGGCCCAGCCAGGTGTCGTAGAGGCCGACCGTGCGCCAGAGGTTGAACAGCGGTGTGGCGATCGCGATGATCGGGAATACGGTGATCGCCAGGGCGACGCCCAGCAGCAACCGCTTTCCCGGAAAGTCGAGCCGGGCCACGGCGTAGGCCGCGAACATCGCCAGCACGACCGAGATCGTGGTGGCGATCAGCGAGATGCCGACCGAGTTGCGTAGTGCGGTGGTGAACAGGTCGCTACCGAAAACGATCTCGTAGTTGTCCAGGCTGAACGCGCTCGGCCAGAAGGCCTGGTTGTTGATGTCGTCGCCAGCCTTGAATGAGAGCGAGAAGATCCAGGCCACCGGAATCAGCGCATACACCATGATCAGGACGGCGCCCACGATCCAGAACGCCTGGCCTCTGCGATCGGTCTTCATTAGGCACCCCTCTGCTGGGCGAGGTTGGTCTTGAAGCCCTTGATGAAGAGCACGGCGATGAGCACGACGAGGATCGCCAGGATGACGCTGACCGCCGAGCCCAACCCGATCATCACTCGGGTGATCGTTTGTCGGTATGCCAGGAACGACAGAGTCTCGGTGGCGTTGGCACCTTGGGTCATGATGAAGACGTTGTCGAAGATCCGGAATGCGTCGAGTGTGCGGAAGAGCAGCGCGACCATGATCGCGCCCTTCATGTTCGGCACGATGACCTTGTAGAACCGTTGCCACGCGGTCGCACCGTCGACCTTCGCCGCCTCAAGATAGTCCTGCGGGATCTGGGCCAGGCCGGCGAGCAACAGCAGGGACATGAACGGCGTGGTCTTCCAGATCTCGGACAGGCAGATGACAACCAGCGAGGGGAAGGTTTCGCCGAACCAGTCGGTGCTGCCGCCGAACAGCGGGTTGACGAAGCCGTAGGCCGGGGTGAAGGCGTACTGCCAGGCGTAGGCCGAGACGACCGTGATGATCCCGTAGGGCACCAGGATGGCGGTGCGCACGGCTTTCCGCAGGTACAGGGCACGGTGCATCACCAACGCCAGCGCGAAGCCCAGGACGAACTCCGCGACGACCGTGACGAGGGTGATCCCCGCAGTCACGCCGAACTGACGCCAGAACAGGCCGTCGGTCAGGATCGTCGCGTAGTTGCCGAGGCCGATGAAGTCGCGCCCCTCCGGATCGGTGAGCCGGAAGTCGAACAGTGAGTACCAAACGGCGTTCAGGATCGGGTACGCGGTGACCGCCACCATGACGATGAACGCCGGACCGGCCAGCATCCAGCCGAGATTGCGCTCCTTGCGAGCCCGGTCGGTGATGCGGGGTCTGCGCACATCGGGCCCCGCGGTCTGGGTCTGATCCTGGGCCTGGGCGCGGGTTTCCGCGGCGGCGGCGGGGACCGTGGTGCTCACCTGTCCTCCTACAGTTGAGCGGCCAGGCGGAGCCCAGCCCGTGCGTTGGCCGGGGTCACAGCAGCTGCTCGTTGCGAAGCACGCCTTCGATCAGGGTCGCCGACGCCTCCGGAGTGGTGTCCGGAGAGAGCGCGTCCGGCGGGTGGTAGGACTGCTGGATCGCCCCGGTGACGTCGCCGTAGTAGGCGCTGATCGGCCGGGGTGCTGCGTCGATGAGCCCCTCGCGGATCGACTCGTACATCGGGAACGCCTCCTGGATCTCCGGGTCCTCGTAGACCTCCTCGGCGGCCGCCGGGTCACCCGCGGAGAGCATGTAGGCCTTCTGGCTCTCCGCGGAGCGCAGGCACCGGATCGCCTCGACTGCCGCTTCCGCCTCGGCGGTGAACGCGCCGACGCTGATCCCGATCCCGCCCAGCGGGGTGGCGCTGTCCTCGCCCTCGAGGACCTGCGGGTAGCGGGTCCAGCCCACCTCGTCCTGGAAGTTCTCCGGCAATGAGCCGTCCTCCATGCCAGCGGCGAAGGCCGACCAGACGTAGGGCCAGTTCACCATGAAGCCGCCGTCCTCGGACTGGAACGCCGCCCGGGACTCCTCCTCGCCGGCGGTGCTGAGCGCCGGCGGAGAAACATCCGAGTTGGCGATGGTGCTCATGATCCGGGCGGCTTCCGCGCCTGCCTCCTCGTCGATCGTGGCCTCCACCTCCTCGGCCGGCACCCCCTGGCTCTCCTCACTGAGGATCGAACCCCCCGCTGACTCGACAAGCGCATTCACCCAGACCATCAGACTCTCGTTGCGCCGGCCCTGCACCGCCAGGGTGGTGCCGGTGGCCTCGGCGGCCTCGATGAGTTGGTCCCACGTGACCGGCTCGTTCTCCAGGTCGAGACCGGCTTCGTCGGCTACCGACCGCTTGTACCAGAGCAGCTGGGTGTTGCCGTAGAAGGGCGCCGAGAACATGGTGTCCTCATAGATCGACTGCTCCAGCGGGCCCTGTAGGACGCCCTCGGAGAACTCCTCGCGCTCCGCGTCGGTGAACGGCCGCAAAAAGTCGGCATTGGCGAACTCAGCCATGAACGGAGGGTCCAGGCTGAGCAGGTCGACCGAAGCGTCAGCGGCGGCGAGGCGGCGCAGTAGTTGCTCACGCTGCCCGGCAGCAGCGTTGGGCAACAACGAGATCTGGATCTCGTACGCACCGTCGGCTTGCTCGTTGCACGCGTCCGCGAGGGGCGCCTGGGCCGCGTTGTTGATGTACCAGGTGAGGAGGGGCGCGCCACTACCGTCATCGCCGCCACCGCACGCGCTCAACATCGTCGCCAGCAGGACCGTGGCTGAGCCGGCGGCGAACCGCCGCGATCGCCCTCTGTTCGGCCTTGGCCCGTTCGTCACGTTGCCTCCAGTGCCGTTCCCCAGGAGCGCCATGCCACCGTTGCCCATTGGGCCCGCGATGTAAACCCGGAGTAAACATGCCCTTCATACCGTCGGGCCGCACATCACTCAAGACCCGGAGGCAGTTGCTGACTGACCGCTCAACGAATGCGGCTCGGGGGCGGTCATTCGCATCACCGACGCGCGGCGGGAGACCGATGATCGACACGAGCAACTATCTTCGTTTCGAGCGCCTCGATTCGGTCGCGGAGACCGAACGCGGATTGCTTGCCAAGGTGCACGGCGAGCAGCTGCGGATCGACGTGGTCCGAGACGACCTGGTCCGGGTGAAGATGAGCCGGGGCGGTGCCTTCGACGAGTCACCGACCTTCGCCGTGTGCGTGGATCCCCTTTCCGATGAGGTGCCTTTCGCGGTGGAGCGGGCAGGTGAGGTTGTCCGCCTCCGCACCCCGGCCATGGTTGTGTCGCTGTGGCTGGACCCGTTCCGGCTCGACGTGCACCGGGTGGACGGCAGCGCAGTCGTGGAGAGCGCACCGGATGCCGAGGGTCGATTCTGGACCTACGCAACCCTGAACGACGCGTTCACGATTCGGCGCAGCTGCCGCCAGGAGGACGCGATCTACGGACTGGGGGAGAAGTCGGGTCAGCACAATCGCAAAGGGCGCGACTTCATCCTGTGGAACACCGATGTGCTCGACCCCGTGCCGACCCGGGAGTTCACCTCGAACCGGCCCGCCGATGACCCGAGGTCGGATCGGACCAGCACCGAGTTCGATCCCTACTACGTGTCGATCCCATTCTTCTATCACCAGAATTACCCCGCCGGAATGATGGCTGCGTCCTTTGTGGACAACGGTTACCGCGGTACTTACGAATTCTCGGACCCGGAGGAGTACCGCATCCATTTCGCGGCCGGGCAGTACACCGAGTACATCTTCGCCGGCCCGGACATGCCGGAGATTCTGAGCGCGTACACCTGGTTGACCGGACGGATGGCACCGCCACCACTGTGGGCGTTGGGCTATCACCAGTGCCGCTGGTTCCGGTACACCCAGCAGTCGGTCGAGCGACTTGCCGAGCGCCACCGCCAGGAGGAGATCCCCTGCGACGCAGTGTGGCTCGACATCGAGTACATGGACGGCTACCGGGTGTTCACCTGGGACACCGATGCGTTTCCGGACGTTGCCGGCATGCTGGCCCGGATGGCCGACCAGGGCTTTCGAGTCATCACGATTGTTGACCCGGGCGTGAAGTTCGAACCGGGATATTGGGTGTTCGACCAGGCGCGCGAGTTGGACGTGCTGTGCAGGACCGACGGTGGCGACACCTACATCGGTCAGGTCTGGCCGGGAACCACCGCGTTTCCAGACTTCGTCACCGAGCGGGCCCGCATCTGGTGGGGCGAGTTGAACGCCGCGCACGTGCAGTCCGGGCTGGCCGGCATCTGGAATGACATGAACGAGCCCGCGACCGGCTCGATCGCGCCCAACGCCATGCGGTTCGACCAGGGCCGGCAGCCGCACGAGCGCTACCACAACCAGTACGCCCTGCTGATGGCCATGGGCACCACCAAGGGGTTGCTCGCCGCCATGCCCGACCGGCGAACCTTCGTGCTCTCCCGTGCGGGATCGGCCGGCATCCAGCGGTATGCGGCGAACTGGATGGGAGACAACCAATCACGCTGGGACCACATGTGGCTGAGCATCCCGATGGCGATGGGATTGGGGCTCAGCGGCCAAGCGTTCGTCGGCGCCGATGTCGGTGGCTTCCAGGGGACTTGTTCCGCTGAACTCTTCCTGCGCTGGATGCAGTACGGGACGCTCACCCCGTTCTGCCGCAACCACTCCGAGATCGGCAACGTGGACCAGTACGCCTGGGCCTTCGGACCGGTCATCGAGGGGCTGGTGCGCGCAGCGATCCAACTGCGCTACCGGCTTCTGCCCTACCTCTATGCCGCGTTTCTCCAGGCCTCCGAGACCGGAGCGCCGGTCCAGCGGCCGCTGGCCTTCGACTACCAGTACGACCCGACGGTGCGCGACCTCGACGACGAGTACCTGCTCGGCTCCGATCTCTTGATTGCTCCGGTAGTGACTGCCGGGGCTACCAGCCGACAGGTCTACCTACCGGCCGGCGCTTGGTACGACTGGTATTCCGATGAGCAGTTGGCGGGCGGTTACCTGATCGCCGAGACACCGATGGACCGGATCCCGATCTATGCCCGCGCAGGCGCGGTGATCCCGATGTGGCCGGACGCGCCGGGCTCGACCGCGGGCTATCACCCGTCGGCGGTCGAACTGCACCTGTTCCTGCCCTTGGCCGACGGTACGACCCGCTCGTTCCTGCAGGAAGACGACGGGCTCAGCTTCGCCGCCCAGGACGGCGCCCGGTTCCGCACGACGTTCGACGTCACCCGCAGCGGTAACCACGTCCGGATCAGCGCCGTGGCCGAGGGCGACGGTTACCCCGAGTTCGCCCGCGAGGCTTTCCACCTCGTGATCCACGGGACCGAACCCGATGTCCTTGACGTGGAGGAAACCCGGATCGGGCCGGCCGGTGATCGCTTCGTGCTGCCCAACACTGGTAGCGGTTTCACCGTCGAGTTCGACCTCGGGCACTGACCGGACGGCCGCTGGGCAGGATCGGCGGTATTCAGCTGCCCCCGGTGAGCAGGGTGGCGTACCGGGTCAGGTACAGCGGCCATCCGGCGTCACCCGCGATCCCGTCGCGGACGGCCTCCCAGCCCGGGCCGTGGCGGTTGAGATTGCGGTGCTCGAGCTCGATCCGGGTGCGCTGCGGTGTCTCGGCGATGAAGCGCACCTCGACCTCGCTGGTGTTCTCCGGTTCGGTCTCAAGCTGCCACTGCGAGCCGATGTCCCAGCTGAACACGACGCGCTCGAGTGGTTCGTAGACGAGGACACGTGCCCAGCGACATTCACTGCCGTCCACCCCGATGTCGTAGATGTGACCGCCTACCCGCGGCTCGAACACGGTCTCGGCGATCGCGGCCTCGAGGAGGTTGTGCTCGGGCGGCTTGAAGTCACCGAACTGATCGGTGAAAACGGTGAACGCCCGCTCGATCGGCGCCTCGACGACCATCTGCTTCCGTACGGCGGCCGTAGCCGCTGCCTGGGTCATTGCTTCTCCTGTTCGGGTTCCTCGGGAACGTTCGCCTTTTCGACGAGATCCTGGTAGCCGGCCAGCGCTCTATTCCAGAACGTGTCGAGTTGGTCCCGCAACGCGGACACGCCCGTCGGGTTGAGCCGATAGATCCGGCGGGTGCCCGCCACACGCTCGGTCACCAGCCCCGCTTCCTTGAGCACTTTCAGATGCTGCGACACCGCCGGCCGGCTGATCGGTAACTCGTCGGCAAGCTCGCCCACCGCCCGCGGCCGTTCGGCCAGGCATTCCACGATGGCGCGCCGGGTCCGGTCGCCCAGCGCGTTCCAAGCCTCACCCGAACGGTAAGTCATCACGAACGGTAAGTCTGCACGTACCGAATGGTCTCGTCAAGCGTGGTCCCGGTTCCCTCTAGCATCGGGCCAGCCAGGAGGGCTCGCATAGTGGCCTAGTGCGGCGGTCTTGAAAACCGCTATGAGGGGTGACTCTCATCGTGGGTTCGAATCCCACGCCCTCCGCCAGACCGTGCAACGTTGATGGTCAACGCCCTTCCTTCACCACCGCGGCCGCCGCCATAAAGATCGCCTCGGCCTCCACCGACGCGTCTTGGACAGCCTGCTCCACGGCCTCGATCAACGCATCTTGGGTGAATTGAGAGGCCTCTGCCAGTTGCCAACAGACGCGCGGGGTGTTCAACACCTCATAGGTAGTGACAGTGGACCCGTCTGGCTCCGGAGCCAACCGATAGGCGGGGCCCGTGGCGGTCGCATAGAACCGACTCGGCCAGCGCCGTACCGGTCCTTGCACGCGACGGTCAGCTCGACGACGACCTCGCGGTCATCGTCGGCAATCCCAATCGTGTAAAACGCTGTGACTGCGTGGCCTTCACGGTCGCGAACGGTGTAACCGTCCGGCCTGCGCTCGGTGGCGTTCATCGCGTTTCCTCCGCTATGAAGTCGTCCGGACGTGGCTGAAGCCGACTCCAGGTGTAGCACTTGGATGACGGGTCGGGATAAGGCACGGGCCGGAGCGCTCCAACGCGATCGCGCGCGCCGCCGCAAACCGGTTGCATGGGGCGGGACAGTCTGATCATGACCAAAGCCTTCGACCTGGCGGACGCCCGGATCCGTTCCTGGGTCGCGGAGCGGGACTTCTCCGGCATCGCCGCGGTCCGCCGCAGCGGGATCGTCGAGTTCGAGGGCTGCTACGGCCTGGCGAACAGGTCCGACTCGGTGCCGATCACCCCACGGACCCGGTTCGCGCTGGCGTCGGTGTCGAAGATGTTCACCGCAGCGGCCGTCGCCACGCTGGTCCGGGACGGGCGGGTCAGGTTCGACACGCCAGTGGTGTCCGTGCTGCCCGCCGATCGCCGGCCTGCCACGCTGCGACCGGACGTGACCATGCACCACCTGCTCACCCATACCTCCGGCATCGCCGACTACGCCGAGGAGGAGGACGCGGACTTTGACTACGGCGCGCTGTGGGCGGACCGGCCGGTCGCCGGGATGCTGCGGCCGGTGGACTTCCTGCCGCTGTTCAGCGACCTCGAGCCCTACCGGCCGCCGGGCGGTCCCTGGCAGTACTCGAACGCCGGTTTCGTCGTCCTTGCGCTGATCATCGAGGAGCTGACCGGGCAGCCGTTCGCCGACGCTGTCGCTGACCGGGTGCTCGGGCCCGCGGGCATGACCGCGAGCGGCTACTTCCGCACCGATGACGTGCGGCCGGACGTCGCGGTCGGATACCTGGTGCCGGCCTCCAGCGACGAGCCGTGGCGCACCAACGTGCACGCCACACCGGTGGTCGGCGGCGGGGACGGTGGGGCGTACTCGACCGCCGCGGACCTCGACCGGTTCCTCCGCGCCTACGACGACGGCTCGCTGTTCGGGCGCGCGCTGCGCGACGAGATGCTCACGGAGCACACGACCGTCGAGCCCGGGGTCGGGGGCGGCTACGGCGTGTACCTGTTCGCCGGGTGCTTCGGGCACGACGGCGGTGATCCGGGCGTGGCCGCGATCGCACAGCGGCTGCCAGAGGCAGACCTGTCGGTCGCTGTGCTGTGCAACGTGGAGGCGCCGATCCTGGCGGCCCGCAACCAGCTGCTAGCCG
>JALZDV010000210.1 GCA_030862345.1 Actinomycetota bacterium
CCGTTACTCAGCGCCGCCCGCGGGACCCGGACCGATCGACTACCGGTGTGGTTCATGCGCCAGGCGGGACGCTCCCTGCCGGAGTACCGCGCTCGCCGGGAGGGCACCCTGATGCTCCAGGCGTGCCAGGATCCGGATCTGGTGACCGAACTGACCCTGCAGCCGGTAGACCGGCACGGGGTGGATGCCGCCATCCTGTTCTCCGACATCGTGGTCCCTCTGGTGGTGGCCGGGATCGACGTGGATATCGTCGCCGGCGTCGGACCGGTCCTGGACCGGCCGGTGCGCTCGCTGGAAGACGTCCGCGCCATGCCCCCGCTTGATCCGGCTGATCTGGGATTCCTGGAGACCGCTGTGCGTCGGCTCGTCCGCGAATTGGGCAGCACTCCGTTGATCGGTTTCTCGGGGGCTCCGTTCACGCTTGCCGCTTACCTCATCGAGGGTGGACCGTCCAAGGATCACGCCCTGACCAAGGCCTTGATGTACGGGCGCCCGGACCTGTGGGATGAACTGCTGGGCCGGCTGGCCCAGTACGCGAGCATCTTCCTGCGGGCGCAGGCTTCAGCCGGGGCGAGTGTGCTGCAACTGTTCGACTCCTGGGCGGGCACACTCCCGGCGGCGGCCTACGAGCATCATGTGCTGCCATACAGCCGAAGGGTCTTTGCCGCACTCGATGACCTCAATGTGCCGCGGGTGCACTTCGGCGTGGGCACCGGTGAACTACTCGGCCTGATGGGTCAGGCCGGAGCCGAGGTCGTCGGAGTCGACTGGCGGGTACCACTGTCGCAGGCGCTCCGCCGAATCGGACCGGGGCACCCGGTGCAGGGAAACCTGGATCCGGCGATCCTGCTCGCTGACTGGCCGGTGATCGAAGCCGCCGTTCGGGAGGTCGTCGAGCAGGGCCACGGCGCCCCTGGGCACATCTTCAACCTTGGTCATGGGGTCTTGCCGCAGACCGATCCGGAAGTCCTCACTCGGGTGGTCGAGTTGGTTCACTCGCTGCCCGCGCGCTGACCGGCTCAGCTGTCGGGTCCCCCGCGGCAGGGGCCGGTCCGAACGTTGCCATGGCCGGAGCGGATGGTACGGCCGCTTCGTTGGACGGTCGCGACCGACGCCGCCGCCACAGCAACCACAGCGGAACCCCGAGCACGAGAATGACGGCGAGCCAGGGCAGCAGGACGCCGACGACCGAGATCAATCCCGTGCCGAAGTCGAGCAGGGCGTTCCAACCAGCGGCGAGGCTGGCCAGGAAGCCGGCGTCGTCGTTCGGCGGGCCGCTCGATGCGCTCAGCCGGACGCTCAGCGTGGCCAGAGACACCTGGTCGGCAAGGGCCCGTTGCTGGGCTTGCAGGGATTCCAACTCCGACTGACGGGCGCTGAGCTCGGATTCGATGGCGATCAGGTCGCTGACCGAGACAGCTTGCGCGGCGAGGGCCAGCAGGCGGTCAACGGAGTTCTGCAGGCTCTGCACGCGGGCGTCGACGTCGGCGACCACGGTGCGCACATCCTCGGCCGATACCGACCGGGACAGCTCTTCGCCGAGCGCACTGACGGTCTCGAGCACGTCGTCGAAGCTGTCCGGTGGGACGCGCAGCACCAGGTCAGCGGTCCCGTCGGCCGAGTCTCCCTGGCGCTGGTCGGATCCGATGTCCCCACCAGCCGCATCTACCACGGCGGTGATCCGGTTAGCAGCCGAGGTGATGTCCTCCACGTCGACGGTGACATCACCGGTTCGGACGATCTGCTCGGTCAACGTCCCCCCGCCCGGCGGCGCATCCTCCGGAAGCCGCCCGCCGCCGCCACCTTCCTGCGATGGCGAGTTGTCCGGTGCCCCGCCGGCGACTGCTTCGTCCCCGGCGGAGGCGTCTCGATCGGCCGGCTGTCCAACGGCGGGCGGCGATGCACCCGAGCCGGCGCCGAGGTCGCGAGCCCGAGAGCAGCCGGTGAGGGCGACCAGAGTGAGCAGCACTGCGATCGATGCCATCGTGCGGCGGATCCGCCGGGTCGGGTGCAGCGGGACGGCGTGCGTCATCGGTGGCATGGGGATCCTCCAGGTCGTCTTGCGGGGAAGACGCCCAGACCAGGGGTGAGGTTGCCGACGTGACCGTTTCGTGACGCCCCAACGGCTGACGAGTTGTGCGCATAAGGTCGGCTCCGAGCGGAAGGGGACTCGACTCCATGCGGCACGTGGTGGTCATCGGTGCCGGGATCGCCGGGCTGTCCTCGGCGTATGAGTACCGCCGGCGACACCCAGGTGACTCAGTGACGGTGCTGGAGTCCGCCGACCGAGCCGGCGGCAAGCTCCACGCGATCCCTTTCGCCGGGCACACCTTCGACGTCGGCGCCGACATGGTGCTCGTGGTCGTACCCGACGCCGTCGAGTTGATCGATGCGGTCGGACTCGCCGGCGATCTGGTGCATCCGAGCACCACAACGGCATCGATCGTCGTCGGTGGTCGGCGCCATCCGATCCCGTCCGGAACCGTCTTCGGGGTTCCCGGCTCGGCTGACGACCTGACTGGAAGTGAACTGTTCAGCCCAGCGGCGCTGGATCGCATGCGGCGCGAACCGGATCTTCCAGGTCCGTTACTGACTCAGGACGAGTCGGTGGGCGGCTTCCTACGGCCCCGGCTCGGCGATGAGTTGGTCGATCTGCTGGTCGAACCCCTTCTGGGCGGGGTGTACGCCGGCCGGGCCGACACGTTGTCGCTCAAGGCCACCATGCCCGCGCTCGCCGAGGCGTTGCAGCACGAGCGGTCGGTGTTGCGGGCGGCGGCCAGGGCTCGGAGGGAAAGCGGTACCGGTCCGGTGTTCGCGACCGTGCGCGGCGGATTGGCTCGACTTGCCTGGGCGCTCGTCGAGAGATCCGGCGCGCAACTGCGCCTGGGCACGACCGCGCGCGGTCTGCGTTGGAACAGGTCCGGCTTCCAGATCGACTGTGGACCGGTGCCCGCTGCCGGGCTGGTCGAGGCCGACGCGGTCGTGCTCGCCGTCCCCGCACCGAACGCTGCTCGACTGCTGGCACCGCTGGTGGCCGACGCGGCGCAGGCACTGGCCGAGATCCCGATGGCGAGCATGGCCATCGTCGCCCTCGCCTGGCCGGCCACCGCAGGGTCCCCGCCGGAGGGAAGTGGGCTGCTGGTGCCACCTGCCGCCGGGGGGTTGGTCAAGGCAGTGACGATCTCGTCGAGCAAGTGGCCGCAGCTGTCGAGACCCGGGATCCTGGTGCGCGCCTCAGTGGGCCGGATCGGCGAGGAACGAACGTTGCACCGAACCGACGCGGATCTGTTGGCTGCGGTCGCGCGCGAAGTGGCCGAACTCCTGGACCTCGACGGCCCGCCGTCCGCCGGTTCGGTGACCCGCTGGGGTGGTGGCCTACCGCAGTACACCGTGGGCCACCTGGACAGGGTCGCGACCGTACGGTCTGCCGTCGCCGCAATCCCGGGCCTGGCTGTGGCCGGGGCGGCCTACGACGGTGTCGGCGTTCCGGCCTGCATCCGCAGCGCGTACACAGCCGTCGACTCCCTCGACTGACGGCGAGAGCCCGGCGCCGCGTGCGCTACCGCACCCGGCCTTCGAGGATCGAGAACGGCGTGGTCGTCGGTATCAGACTGATTGGTTCCATCCCGGTCCTGCTCAGGAGGTCCTCGTACTCGCTCAGCGTGCGCTCGCGGCCTCCGGTGAGGGCCAGCATCATGACGTCGAGCACCTTGGCCCAATGCGGTTCGGGTCCTTCGGGCAGAACCGTTTCGATGATCAGCACGGTTGCTGCGCAGGGACGCCCGGCGTCGGCGACCGCGCTGAGGATGTTAACGGCGTCCGAATCGTTCCAGTCGTGCAGGATGTTCATCAGGATGTAGGCGTCGCACGCGGGAAGCGGGTCGGTGAAGAAGTCCCCGGCGACAACATTCAGCCGTGCCCCGGCAGGCACCTCGGCGGTGACCTGCGGCAGGTCGAACAGAACTCCTGACACCTTCGAGTAGGAGTCGAGCACGGCGCTGATCAGATGACCGCGACCCGCCCCGATGTCTGCGATGCACCGGAACTTTGCGAAGTCGTACGCGGCAAGGATTGCTGGAATGTCGTCCTGAGACTTGGCTGTCATCGACTGCTGGAAGATGGCTTGTTCGTCCGGATGCCCCTCGAGGTATGCCCAGGCGCCGTCCGGGTGCAGAGTGCGAATACTCGGGTTCCCGGTCCGTGCAGCGTGCTCCAGGGCGGTGAAAGATCCCCACCCGAACGGCATGCCCATCATCCGGGCAAATGCGCGCATCGACATGGGGTGATCCGACCGCAGCCATCGGGATGTCTCGGTGTGCTGCCACCGATCAGCGTGATCCCGGGCGAACACGCCGTGCGTCTCAAGGAGCCGGAGTAGGCGGTCGAGGGCATCAGCATCGACTGCGGTGCCGACCGTGAGGTCGGCGGTCGTGCGCGGTTCGGCATCGAGCAGGTCCGCGACACCGAGCTCGGCAATGACATGCAGGGCGCGGGCGGAGACGTGGGCGCTGGAGAGCTGAAGCAGCGTCTCCGGAGGGGGCGATGTCGTCATCGCAGAACGGTAAAAGGGATTTCAGTGGTTGCGCATCGGCGCAAATGCGCAGCTGTGCGTGGCTTACTCCGATCTGCGGTCGCCCAGACCGGAAGCGCTACGTAGGACTACGCAGGCGGCTCAATTCTGCGTGACTCTTTGCCGCGCCAACGGGCCGCCGCCTCGGTCCGGCCTCGCACCCCCAGTTTCGTATAGGCGTTCAACAAGTGGCGTTCCACCGTACGGACGCTGAGCATCAGGCGCTCGGCGACTTCGGCGTTTCGACAACCGTCGACCACCAGCCCCAAGACCTCCGCTTCTCGGCTGGACAATTGTGCCGAGGGATGCCTTCCCGAGCCTCCGGTGAAGGCGAGGATCCGCTCGACCAGGGTGTCCACGTCGCCCACGGTGTGCACATGTGCCTCGCCCGCCAGCAGCTCGAGTCGGGCACCGGGGATGGATCCTGCGATGCGACTTGCGGCTTCAGCAGACACGAGTGAGTCACCGCGCCGGTGCAACACAAGGGTGGGTTGCTGAAGTCCGACCAGGTGGGCGTACGTGTCGTCCTTGCCGGCTGCGTCCTGGAGAGCGACGGTCATCTCGGGCGTGGCGGCGGCCTGCAACAGGGCGGCGAAGGCATCGACGTCACCGGGATCACCGCCCTTGGTGGCAACCGCCGCGATCGACCGGGTTGCCACCGGCCAGTTCACGAGCATCAGCTCCCGCAGCGCGGACCACGTCGGACCGCCCGTGAGCTCTGATGCCCGCGCGCCGTAGAGGATCAGGTGCGACACCCGACGCGGGAACCTACGGGTGAACTCCGCAGCAATCGGGCCGCCGTGCGAGGGCCCGAGTATTGCGAACCGGCGCAGCCTCAGGTGATCGACGAGGTCCACCAGGACCTGGACGTCGCCTGCAGAGGAAAAGTCGGTCCGCCGCCGATCCGAGAGCCCGGTCCCCCAACGGTCGTAGAGCACCACGGTGTGCTCGGCCTCCAGTGCGGCGTGGAAGCGCTGGTGGCCGGACAGCCCGGCCTGGACCGCGAGGTGAGTCGTCCAAGGCGGCACGATGACGAGCGGGGGACCACTGCCTTGTACGGTGTAGGCGATCCGAGCACCCGACCCGGCTCGGGTGAAACGGACCTCCCCAACCTCTTCCCGACCCTGTATCGGGCGCTGGGCCCGGGCGATCACCGTCGTGACCGTGCAGAGTGACCGGCGGACATCCGTTGCCCGTCATCCATCGGCTGTCGGTAACACATAGCCCTGGAACTTCTCCCGGAGCGTCTTCTTCGAGAACTTGCCTACCGACGTCTTGGGGACCTCGTCCACGAAAACCACGTCGTCCGGCATCCACCACTTGGCGATCCGGCCCTCTAGGAACTCCAAGATCTCCTTTTTGGTGAGACCCTGGCCCGCTTTTGGGACGACGCACGCCAAGGGCCGCTCATCCCACTTGGGATGCGGGATTCCGATGACGGCCGCCTCGGCGACCTTCGGATGGGCCATGATCTCGTTCTCGAGTTCTACTGTGGAGATCCACTCCCCGCCGGACTTCACGACGTCCTTCGTGCGGTCGACGATCCTGGCGTACCCGAATTCGTCCATCGTGGCGACATCCCCGGTACGCAACCAGCCGTCCCCGGTGAACGACTCCGGAGAACGCTCGTCGTTGTAGTAGCTCTTGGCCACCCAGCCGCCCGCCGCTTGGAGTTCGCCCTGCGTGCTCCGGTCGGCGGGCACCGGCTCGAGAGTGTCCGGGTTCACCACCCGAATCTCCGAGCCGAACATCGGCCGGCCGATCGTGGCCCGCATGTCGGCCTTCTCCTCCTCACCGGCGTCGGCGAGGGTCGATCTGACGTGTGCGACGCTGACCACCGGCGAGGTCTCGGTCATGCCCCAGGCCTGCAGGATCGGCATGCCGGTCTGCTCCCGGTAGGCCTCGGACAACGCGCGCGGTACGGCTGAACCGCCACACGGGATCGTCCGGAGCGCGGAGATGTCCCGTCCCTTGAGCTCGGGCAGGACACCCATCCAGATCGTCGGTACCCCAGCGGCGATCGTGACCCGCTGGGACTCGATCAGGCTCGCCAGCGCGATCGGCGACAGATCCGATCCGGGCATCACCAGGTCCGCACCGGCGGCGACGCCGGCGTGGGCCAATCCCCACGAATTGGCGTGGAACATCGGGACCACCGGCATAATCCGGTCGGTCTCCCGGGCGCCCAGACCGTCGGCCTGCAGCACCCCCATGGTGTGCAGGAAGGTCGACCGATGGCTGTAGACAACCCCCTTCGGGTTGCCGGTGGTTCCGCTGGTGTAACACATGGAGGCGGCGCGGGATTCGTCCTCGACGTGAAAGTCGACGGGGTCCGCGGCGGCTAAGAGCGCCTCGTAGTCGTGCACTTCGATCCCATTCGGTGCGCTGTCCGGGACCTCGCCCTTGCCGTCGTCCATGACCACGACCTGGCGCACGGTGTCGAAGGTCTCCAGCAACGGCCACAGCAGCCCGGTCAGCGACCGGTCGACGAAGACGACCTCGTCCTCGGCATGGTTCGCGATGTAGGTCAGCTGCTCGGCGAAGAGCCGGATGTTGAGGGTATGCAGGACGCGACCCGTGCAGGGGGCGGCGAAGTACAACTCGAGATGGTTCCCGGTGTTCCAGCCGAAGGTGCCGACCCGGCCGTCCGCGGAGATACCGAGGGTGTCCAGGACTCCGCCGAGGCGTCGCGTGCGGTCGGCCCAAAGGCCGTAGGCTCGGGACGAAATCCCGGTCGCGGTCGAGGTGATCACCGATTTGTCGGCAAATAGTTTCTCGGCCCGATCGAAGATCCGGACGATCGTCAGCGGGTACTCCTGCATCAAGCCCTGCATGCGTATCGCACTCCTCGACGGGCGGAACTGGTGTGCAAAGAGTAGGCGTCGTAGGAGTGGGGGAGAATGGGCTCCGTGACCGAGACCGAAGGCAGCGGTGGGAGCGACGAACAGCCGAAAGAGAACCACAGTCCGGGCGGGGGCAAGGCCGCGAAGCAGATCAACCAGAGCATGCGCTACACGATGTGGTCG
>JALZDV010000467.1 GCA_030862345.1 Actinomycetota bacterium
GCTGACCCTGCGCCACAACAGCCGCCTACACCACCTCGGCATCGGCCGCCGCCACGCCGGCACCAACGTCCTGATCCTCGTCCACGACCTACACATCCGAGTCCTGACCACCGACGGCGAACTACTACAAGAACTCCAACTCGACCCGACCAAGGACTACCAGCCACAACCCAAACCGTGAACGATGTCCCAAGACACCTGTGCACGATGTCCCGAGACATCACATCGGTGGGCAAGGGGGGAGTTGAACCCCCACGTCCTTTCGGACACACGGACCTGAACCGTGCGCGTCTGCCATTCCGCCACTTGCCCCAGCGGTCGCCCAGCCTAACAGCGCAGGATCGTCGAACCAGCCGATCTGCTTACGCCGGTGAACCTGCCTGGAATGCGCGCAAACACGGTGGGCACACACGTGCCCAGATACCATCGACCGTCGAGGGATCCGGAGGGATACGTGGGCGTGCTGCAGCGCTTCGAGCGAAAGCTCGAAGGCATCGTCGGCGTGGCCTTCGCGCGGGTTTTCAAGGGCAAGGTTCACCCGGCCGAGATCGCCAAGGCGCTCGAGCGTGAGGCGACCGAGCAGAAGGTGGTCGTCGGTGAGGGCCGGGTCCTGGTGCCCAACCGCTACATCGTCCGCCTGGGTCCGGTCGACTACGAGTACCTCGTCGAGTGGGAGGTGGAGCTGAGCGCCACCATGGCCGAGATGGTCCAGGAGCACATCGAGGCCGAGGGTTGGTCCACCTTTGGCAAGATCCAGGTGGCCCTGGCCCGGGACGCTGACCTGCGCACCGGAGTCTTCCATGTGGACAGCCGGGTGGATGCTGATTCGGCCCCACCGCGGGGGCCCGCGGCCCGAGCGCCCCTCTCGGGTGGTGCGCGGCAGGACGCCGCGGTCGCCGCCCCACCGCGTCGTGGCCGGCCGACCGGACTGCCACCCGTGCCGCCACTGCCTGCTGCACCACCGGTGCAACCGGCCGGCGCCAGGTCGCCGGGCTCACCGATGCCGCCCGCGGCGGCGCCCCGAGACTCCACCGACCACAGCGGAGGATTCCCGCCAGTGCCCGGCCGGGGTCCGGCGCAGCCCCAGTATGCGGTCCCGATGTCACACGCCCTGGTTGTCGACGGCCCGAACACCCGCCATGAGCTGCGCGAGGGCAGCAACATCATCGGCCGCGGTACCGACGCCTCAATCCGACTGCCGGACACCGGGGTGTCCCGACGGCATGTGGACGTACAACTTGCCCGTGGCAAAGCGAGCGTCGTCGATCTCGGCTCGACGAACGGGACCATCGTGAACGGACGCCGAGTGCCGCACATCCTGCTTTCCGACGGAGATGTCATCCGGATCGGGCACTCGGTGCTGGTCTATCGCCATGAGCCCGCGCCGGGGTGGGTTTCCCCATGACCGCCGAAATAGTCGTGCAGATCTTCCGATTCGGGTTCCTTGCCCTGTTGTGGCTGTTCATCCTGGTCGCCTTCCGGGTGGTCCGGGCGGACCTGCTCGGTGGTCGGGCCAAGCGGGTCTCCGCCCCGGCGCGTAGTGCGGCGGCACCCGGTGGACGCAGGGCCGGACGTCCACTGAAACAGCTTCGCGTCACGGCCGGTCCGCTCGCCGGGACGCGGATCACCTTGAGCGGCCAGACGATCCTCATCGGGCGCGCCGACGACTCGACCCTGGTGCTCACCGATGACTTCGCGAGTTCACGACACGCCCGACTCACCCAGCGCGAGGGACGTTGGTACGTCGAGGATCTCGGTTCCACCAACGGCACCTATCTCGACCAACAACGTGTCCAGGGACCGCTACCCGTGGCGCCCGGACAACCCATCCGGATCGGGGCGACCGTGATCGAGCTGCACCAGTGACGCTCGCCCTGCGGTACGCGGCGCGGTCCGACCGGGGGCTGATCCGAGCGAAGAACGACGACTCCGTCTACGCCGGCCCCCGGTTGCTTGCGGTCGCCGACGGCATGGGTGGATACGCCGGCGGCGATGTGGCCAGCCAGGTCGTGATTGCCGCATTGGAGCACCTCGACGAAGAGTTCCCGACGGGCGACATGCTCTCCGCGCTGGCGCGGGCCACTAATGAGGGCAGCGAACATCTGCGCGAGTTGGTCCGGGAGGACAACGCCCTCGAGGGCATGGGGACCACGCTGACGGCGCTGCTGTTCGCGGGGTCGCGAATCGCCTTGTGTCACATCGGGGATTCCCGCGGTTACCTGTTGCGGGACGGTGTGCTGACCCAGATCACCCACGACGACACCTTCGTCCAGGCGATGATCGACGAAGGGCGGATCACCGAAGAGGAAGCCCGTTCCCATCCGCAGCGCAACCTCATTCTCCGTGCGCTCAACGGCAATGACGTCGAACCAGATCTGTCCATTCGCGAGGCGCGGGTCGACGACAGGTACCTACTCTGCAGCGATGGCCTGTCTGGCGTGGTGTCCGACGAGACCATCCATGAGGCACTGGAGATACCGGACCCGCAGGCGTCCGCCAATCGGTTGATCGAGCTTGCCCTGCGCGGTGGTGGTCCGGACAACATCACCTGCGTCGTCGCTGACGTCATAGATGACTCGCGCGACGGGGATGCCGCGATGATCGATCCGGTCGTTGATGGGGCGGCCGGCGACAACGTCGGCCAGCGCGACCTCGACCCGAGCTCCTCGGCCGCCCGAGCCGCGCTCGCAGCACCCGAGAAGCCGACCGCCAGAGTCGCCGCCCGTGCGGTCAGCCCACCACCTCCGCGGCGTCGCAAGCGCGCGGTCCTCGGCCTGCTCGCGGCCGTCGTCGTGCTGTCCCTGGCAGCCGGCGGAGTGTGGGCCTACGTGATGTCGCAGTACTTCGTCGGGGTACTCACCGGCGACGGAGACAGCGAGCAGGTGGCGATCTTCCGTGGCGTGAACGCCGAACTGGTCGGGGTCGACTTCTTTCGCCTGCACGAGGAGACCGGCATCGCGGTCGCCGACCTCAACGCAACGGCGCGCAGCTCGGTCATGGACGGCATCGCGGCCGGGGATCTCGCTGCGGCCCGAGGGATCTTGGACAACCTGCGGGACGCCAGGCTCCCGCTGTGTGAGCCGTCTCCGTCCAGTTCCACGACCGAGCCGGCCGCGACTGCCAGCACGCCCGAAGGTGCGAGCACCGTACCGCCGGTCGGCCTGCCACCGGCATCGCAGACCGGGCCGGACGTGTCCGCCTCGACGTCGACCCGCTCGACGACCGACACCGACGACGCCGGGACCGACGACGCCGGGACCGACATCAACTGCCGCGAGGCCAAGTGACGTCCGCCGTCTCGGCGGCGCCGGGGGTCTCGACCACCACTGGCCCACCCACCCGTCGCAACACCGAACTCCTGATGCTGGGCTTCGCCTGCCTGTTGAC
>JALZDV010000248.1 GCA_030862345.1 Actinomycetota bacterium
CACATGAAGCTTCGGCTGCAGTACCCGGGAATGAGCCATGACAAGGTGATGGAACGAATCGCCTTGTCCGGCGCGGTGGCAGCGAGGCTCGCTTCGTGAGACTTGCCGCGATCGTGTCCTGTCGACATCGGCTGGGTGCGGACTCCGCGCGCGCCCTTGCTGATGACCGGCAACTCGTGGCAGCCCTGCAAGAGTCGGCTGACGTCCTGGTCCTCGAGTATGTCTGCCCGCACGGCGAGCACTGGAACCTCAACGGGATCAGCTACGCCGCATATCTGGCCGAACAAGCCGGGCCGCTGGGTGCGGTCGTGCGCGGACTGCCGCTGGGTGTGCGCAATCCCGTCGAGTTGGCCGAGGCGCTGGCCACGCTGGACCATGCCTGGACCGGGCGGTTCGCGGCCGGACTGGTCCTTGCCACGCCCGAGCAACTCAGCGCATACGGCAAGGACCCGGACCTTGCCAACGACCGGTTCGACGAGTCGCTGGTCATTCTGAGCAAGATGTGGTCCGGGCGGGCCTTCTCCGCCGACGGTGCGGCGTACCGCTTCGCTGAGGTACGGCCAACCCTCTTGCCCTACACCGCCGGTGGCCCCCCGATGTCACTGTCGGTTGCTGATCGAAGCGCAGCGATTTTGGCCGCCCGACGTGGGCTGGGCCTGCATCTTCCCGGGTCTGCCGCGGGTTCAGCGGCGGATCTGATCACTTCTTATCGGCAGGCGGACGGTGCCGGCGAAGTCAGCGTCGAGATCGTGGCCGGCGACACCATCGGGTCAACCGTTGCAGCACTCGACCAGTTGGGGGTGGACCAAGTGGACTTGCGCCTTCCGGCAGTCACGCCCGACCCGGCTGCCGAGAAGGGCGTGGCAGAACTGTTCGCGGCTGCCGGCTGGGCGCTGGGTCGCTGAGGACTCGTCATGGAGCTACCACCGCTACCCCGCGACGTACGGGCCGGTAAAGACGAGGACGTCGAATTGGTGAACCGGCGCTTGTTCGCTTCGGGCGTCGGTGACGGCCATCCGGTGATCCCGCCGACACCGGCAAGGGTGGAGGACATGCTGGGCGATGCAGATCCGCGTCGCAGCCTCGGCTTGCTCGCACCGCTGCGCCGAGCAGTCACCGTCGAGGATGTCGCGGTGTGTGCGGTGCTCGCCGGCTGCCCTCGGGAGGCACTGCCGATCCTGCTCGCCGCTGTCGGCGCGGTTCAGGACGAGCGGTTCAACCTGCTGGGTGTCACCACCACGACCGGCAGTGCCGGTATAGGTGTGGTGCTGCACGGCTCTGCGGTGACGTCGGTCGGGGCCAATGCCGGCGCGAACTGTCTCGGTCCTGGAAACCTCGCGAACGCCACGATCGGCCGCGCGCTGGCTACCGTTATCCGGGTGGTAGGTGCCGCCGTGCCGGGCACGATCGACGTCGCCATTTGCGGGCAGCCCGCGAAATACGGTCTCTGCTTCGCAGAGCTTCCCGGCAATACCGACTGGCCGGCCCTGCACGAGGAACGTGGTCTCCCACTCGACAGCCCGGCGGTGACCGTCCTGGGCCTGAGCGGAACGCTGGAAGTGGTCGACGCGACCAGTCAGGACGTCAGCGACCTGCTGGACACGCTGGCCGCTTCATTCCTGCTTCCGATCGGAAACTCCTCCGACGGCGCAACCGTCGGATCGGGTGAACCTGTCGTTGTCGTCCCGCCAGAGTGGGTAGCCCGGCTGCGCGAGGCCGGGTGGACGAAAAACGCCGTGCGAGAGCAACTATGGGAGCGTGCGGTACTTCCGCTCGACCGGCTGCGCGGGACCATGCGCGCCCGAGTTGATGAGCGGGCTGCAGCCGCCGGCCAGTTGCGGGTCGCTGAACAGCCAGAAGACGTCGTTCTGATCGTTGCCGGCGGCCCGGGCACAAAGGCCACGCTGCTCCCGCTTTGGCCCGGCGGATCCGGATCGGTGACTGTTCCGGTTATCCCCTGAAGCCGTCAGGGCAGCAGGTGCTCCGCGCCATGGGAACCGCGCCAGCGTACGGCCGGGTCGCAGTCGATCTGGGTCACCAAGCCGCGCGCGGTCAGTTCGAGCAGATGCGCATGTGTTTCTCCCATGGCCGAGCGGCGCATCTGGCCGATAAGACCGTCCCAGCCGCGCTTCCAAGGCTGCCGGCTAGCCACGTCACGTGTCGTCAGATCTGCATCGTCCAGCACCGTCTGCAGGATCTCCACCAGTCGATGCTCGTGATGGAGCAGTAACTCGGCCACTCGCTCCTGAACTACGGTGATCGGCTCGACATGCGCGGGTAGGGCGAGTTCCACATCCAGGTTGCCGACCAGCCGCAGGGAGTCGAGATAGGCCGCCAGCGGATTTCCCAACATCGAGCCAAGCGTGTTGATGTTGGGAGAGATCTTGGCCAGCACATGGTCACCCGAGAACAGCACTTGGCGGTTGCGTTCGAGGAAGCAGACGTGGCCGTCGGTGTGCCCTGGGGTGTGAATCGCGGTCAATTCGAAGCCGGGTACGTCTGCCACGACCTCTCCGTGGTTCAGCTCTCGATCAGGAAGCCCGACCAGCATCGTGCCCATTGCCAGGTCCCTGTGCTCCAGCCACGACTCGATGTCCTCAGGTTCTGCACCCATCGCATTCAGCCAGCCCAGACCCCTGGTGATCCTTCGCTCGGCCTCCCCGGTGTCCGCGGCCAGCATGTGTCGATCAGCCGGGTGCAGGGCGACCCAGGCCCCCGATACCGCGCGTACGCGGGGCGCGAGGCCGAAGTGGTCCGGGTGTGCGTGCGTGACGAGCACCCCGCGGACGTCCGGTACTGACGCGCCCATCGTGGCCAACCCGTCGACGAGTGCGTCCCAGGATTGGTCATCGTTCCAGCCAGAGTCGATCAGGACGAGGCCGCCTGCAATCTCGAGCGCGTATGGAACCACGTACCGAAGCGTGCTTTCAGCCAGTGGTACCGGTAGTGACCAGATGCCCTGACCGACGTCAGTGGCTGGCGGAACCGGAATGTGCGCGGGTACGGCAGGTGCGGCGCTCATCCTCGGCACGCTAGAAGAAGCGGCATGTGCGCACCTTTTCCACGATCGCGCGGCTTGGGTGTTCCCATTCTACGCAACCTGCGTCACTATGATAGACGATATAGCATCTGACTACCCCACCTAGTCGTCACTGAGGTGGCCGGTCCACGGAGGCATTGAATGAGGTCCTTTGGCGTGAAGCAGTCCAGGCTTGGCCGCATGGTGGCTGCCGCCGCCGTGGTGATCCTGCTAGCCGCGGGCTGCGGCGGCGGTGGCGGATCCGCTGAAGACAGTGGCGATGGCGGAGGGGAGGCCTCGGCTGACCAGACGCTACGGGTGGGCATGGGCTTCGTCTCGTCCAACCTCGACCCGATCAGCACCACCGCGATCACGGACTACACCTACCTGCGGTTGATCTACGACACGCTGGTCAGCGTCGACAGCGGGACACCCGAGCCGTGGGCGGCTGAGTCCTTTGAGGCCATCGACCCGCAGCACTGGCGGTTTACGCTGAAGGAGGGCATCACGTTCTCCAACGGGGAGCCACTTGATGCCGAGGCGGTCCGCTACACCTTCCAGCGAGCCCTGGACGATCCCGCGACGCCGTGGCGCGTGCGGATCGCCGCGGTCGAGCGGATGGAGATCGTCGACGACCTCACGATCGACTTCTTCCTCAGCACGCCAGTCGGTAACTTCCCGACCCGGACCTCGGTTGTCTGGCTGGTACCGCCGGTGTACGGCCAGACTCCGGACGCTCTGGTCAGTGAGCCGATCGGTACCGGCCCGTTCACCGTCGCCGACTTCTCTCCCGGAGAGCGGCTGACACTCAGCGGCAACCCCGATTACTGGGGTAACCCACCGGAATTAGAGACCGTCGAGTTCACCGCGATTCCGGAGGAGTCCACCCGAGCGTCGGCCCTGTCGGCCGGGGACATCGACGTAGCCCACCGCGTCCTGCCGGACTTCGTGGACCAGATCGAAGGCGCCGGCGCAGAAGTTGTCTCCGTGCCCTCCGCACTCAGCGCGAACATCTTCTTCCAGTCTTCCGTGCCCGGCACGCCACTCGCCGACGTCCGCGTCCGGCAGGCGATTGATTACGCGATCGACAAGGAAGCTCTCACCGATGCGGTCACCCAGGGATACGGCGGCCCGCTGCAGGGCCAGATCGTCGGCGAGGACTCCGTCGGTTTCAACGACGAGATCGAGCCGCGCGCGTACGACCCCGACCGGGCCCGCGAGCTGCTCGAGGAGGCTGGGTACGGCGACGGACTGGAGATCGCCTTCGACTACCCCCTCGGTCGCTACTTCCGCGACAAGGAGACTGCTGAGGCGGTGTCGGCCTACCTCGGCGAGGTAGGGATCACGGTTACCCAAAACCCGATGGAGGGTGGTGCCTGGCTGGACCGTCTCTACACCGGTTCCTGGGGACCGCTGAACTACTGGTCCATCCAGGATGCGCCGGCCTACGACGTGTCCTGGACGCTGGAGATCTTTCTGTCTTCCAACATCCGGAAGATCACCAACGACCCTGAGTTCGATGCGATGCTCGCCGAGAGCTTCACGATCACCGACCAAGAAGAGCGCCATGAGTTCCTGCAGGAAGTTTCGGCGTACGTCTTCGAGCAGACGTTCTTCGTCACCTTCCACCACGATCCTGGGATCTATGCGGTGAGTCCGAACGTCGAGGGCATCGAATTCCTGCCGTCGACCTATATCAACCTGTTCGACACGCAAATGGTCGACTGAGCCGGCGGATGACTCGCGCAGCAGCGCCGGCGAGCACTGCGGTCGACGAGGAGAAGCCGGACTCAGAACGTCCGGGCCGGGGCAGCGTGCTTCTGCGCTCTCTGGGACGGCGGCTGATCCGGACCCTCCTCGTCATCTGGGGTGCGTTGACTGCGATCTTCTTCCTGCAGAAGCTCAGTGGTGACCCGGTCCGACTCATGCTCCCGGACCTGGCCACCCAGGAACAGATCGATGCAGTGACGGCGGAACTGGGGCTAGACCAACCGGTCTTCCTGCAGTACGGCAGATTTCTGCTGCGGTTCGTCCAGGGAGATTTCGGGACTTCCTACAAGCAGCGCCGACCAGTGACCGACATCGTGCTCGAGCGGTTGCCGGCGACCTTGGAGTTGACGCTGGCCGCAACCGTCATCGCCCTGGTGATGGGAACCCTCTTGGGGACTTACGGCGCCACGCTGCGCCGGCGCCTCGGCGACAAGTTCGTCGGGGTACTGGCGCTGCTCGGACAGTCCGTTCCGACTTTTTGGTTGGGCATCGTCGCGATTCTGATCTTCGCGGTACAGCTGCAATGGTTTCCCGCCTCGGGGCGCGGTGTGCTGGAGCACCTCGTCCTTCCGGCGTGCACCCTGGCTGCCTTCTCGGTGGCAAAGACCACCAGGATCGCCCGGGCCAGCATGATCGAGTCCCTGTCCAGCGACTACGTCCAGACCGCTCGCGCCAAGGGGCTGAGCCCGGGCCGAGTCATCGGCATCCACGCCTTGAAGAACAGCTCCATCTCCATCGTCACTGTAACTGCCTTCATGTTCTCCACGCTCATGGGCGGCGCGCTGGTCACCGAGGTCGTCTTCGCCTGGCCCGGCATCGGGCAGCTGATGGTCCAGGGCGTGTTGTCCAGGGACTTCCCGGTGGTCCAGGGTGCGGTGTTCGTCGTGTCGTTGATCGTCGTTCTCACCTACATGCTGCTGGACATCGCCTACACCTTCCTCGACCCGCGGCTGAGGAAGAATTGAGATGACCACGCTCGACGGACGCTCCGAACTCGCCGCAGAGGGTGGGGCGCTGCAAGCCGATCCGATGGATGTCGCGGCTCAGGACACCGGGTCCTACCGCTTACCTTGGTGGCGCCGTCCGGGAAGTCTGCAGATAGTGATCGGACTCTTGCTGACCGTCCCGATAGTGATCTTGGCGGTCGGTGCCCCGTGGCTTGCGCCGCACCCGCCCAACGGCATCGAACTGGTCGATCGCCTGCTGCCGCCGGCCTGGCAGGAGGGCGGCTCATCCGAGTATCTGCTCGGTACCGACAATCAGGGCCGGGACATCCTGAGCCGGGTCATCTACGGCGCGCGCGTCTCGCTCATTGTCGGGACCATTGCCACGATCGCTTCCGGACTGATCGGCGTGGCAATCGGACTGGTGGCGGGATACGTCCGCGGCTGGTTCGACTCGATCGTCATGGGCCTGGCCGAAGTCCAGCAGTCCTTCCCCTTTCTCGCGCTGGCCATCGTGCTCGGTGCGGTCCTTGGC
>JALZDV010000261.1 GCA_030862345.1 Actinomycetota bacterium
GTGGCTCGTCGGCTGAGCGCAAGCGACTCGACGAGCCACATCACCTGGCCCACCTAGCATTGCCCGGGTGGGCCGGGTGCGTTGATGGGATCGCGTCGGGTTGCCCTTATCGGGCTGGCCGTCGTACTGCTTCGGCCTGCTCGGGCTGGTTGTCCTCCTCGTCCCCTGGTGGGGGGCGCCGCTGTCCACCGGCGGAACAGTCGCAGATGCCACGCGTGACTTCATGCCCGGCGAGCTCTCCCGGCCGGACACCCCTGCTCACTCCGGCCGGTGCGTCGTGCCTGGCCGATCCCCGAAGACTGGCCCTGGCCTCACATCCTTCGACGACAGAGCGGATTGCCACCGCACGGGACTGGGCCGTGGTCAATCGCGTGCCGCTACGGTGACCGGGACGAGCCGGTGAACCGAATCCTGGTAATCACCAACGACTTCCCACCTCGACAGGGCGGCATCCAAACCTACGTCCATGCCCTCTTGGTCCGCCAGGCCGCGGACTCGGTGGTTGTCTTCGCCCCCGCATGGGCGGGTGCGGCGGCCCATGATGCGCAATTGCCCTTTCCGGTCGTCCGACACCGCTCCAGCCTGATCCTGCCCACACCCGAGATCCGCCGTCGGGTGGCCGACCTGGCCCGCCGGTACGGCTGTGACCGGGCCTGGTTCGGTGCAGCTGCGCCGCTCGCACTCTTGGCTCCGGGCCTGCGCCACCACGGGATCCGGCGGATCGTCGCCACCACTCATGGGCATGAGACCGGCTGGGTCCGGTTGCCCGGCTCCCGGCAGTTACTGCGCCGGCTGGCCTCCGGAGTCGAGGTGGTGACCTACATAACCGAGTTCACCCGGGCCGTACTGGAGCCGGTCCTGTCGGAGGTCACGGCCCTGCGCCACCTGCCGCCAGGAGTCGATGTCAGTGCCTTCCACCCTGATGTCGACGGCACGCCCGTACGGCACCAGCTGGGGCTGGCAGCGAGCCAACCCGTGGTGATGTGCGTATCCCGGCTGGTGCGGCGCAAGGGTCAGGATGTACTGATCCGGGCCTGGCCCAGGGTCCGGGCCCGCTTTCCCGAGGCTGCCCTGGTGCTGGTCGGAGGCGGACCGGACGAGGGCCACCTGAAGGCCATCGTCGACCAGGTTGGCGCGCAGGGCGTGCGCTTCGTCGGCGGGGTCGGCGAGGCCGAGCTGCCCTCCTACTATGCCGCCTGCGACGTGTTCGCCATGCCGTGCCGGACCAGGAGAGCCGGGCTGGACGTGGAAGGGCTCGGAATGGTCTATCTGGAGGCCGCTGCTTGTGCTCGTCCGGTGATCGCGGGAACCTCCGGCGGCGCGCCGGAGGCGGTACAGCAGGGGAAGACCGGCGTCGTGGTGGGAAATCCGCGCTCGGCCGCCTCGGTTGCGGGCAGCATCCTGGAACTGCTCGAGGATCCGGAGCGCGCGATCGGGATGGGACTCGCTGGCCGGGCGTGGGTAGAAGCTGCCTGGTCCTGGGACTCCCTGGCGGCGCGCTGGCGAGAGCTGTTTGGCTGAGCGCCGTACCGGTCGGGCGCTGTGCGGTTCAGATGCAGTTCAGTTCCGGGCGCGCAGGCCCGACACCGCTGGCGCGGTCTGCAGCCGGCTTCCCGGATGGAATGGATCTCCGCGCCGCAATCGGCGCATTCCCACGAGCGAGACCGGCAGCAGGACGAGAGCCCCCAGATACCGCCATGGGTTCTCCTCGATCGGCGGCCCGTCGCCCTCCCGCCAGCTGTTCACGTCGATGATCGCCTCGGTGGTCAAGACCTGCGCGTGGCAGGCCAAGGCGATTCCGCCCGAATGCGCCAGGTCGCAGCGCTGGTGCATCTGGCCGTACCACCAGTGGTCGATCAACGGCCGGGCCCAATCTCCGAGCGGCGCACCGATTGCTGCGGCGTATCGCAGGAGGTCGTAGCCGAAGTCGTGGCCCATGCACGTCGGCTCCATGTCGAAGGCCAGGTTCACCGGGGAGGAACAGGCACCGATCGGCTTGCCCAGGGACAGCGACCCATTGATGTCGATCAGGGCCGGACGGTAGCCCATCACTGCGGCGAAGTCGGCCGGAACGATCGAGATCAGCTCAGCTCGCCGGCCGATGCCGGTGGCCGGTGCCTCGATCAGGACTTCGACGGCCCGAGCGGTGGCGGGGTCCCCGCGGCCCGGTAGAGCCACGGCGGGTCGGCCCGCGCCGCTGATGAGCAGCAGCAGCGCGATCAAGAGCGCTGCCTGGAGCAGTGCCCACGCGGTGCCCGAGCACATCCAGCCAATCGGGTTGAGCGGCGCAGCCAGCATGGATCTGCGCAGCCGCGGGGCGCCGGTCAGCCGAAACTGCGCCGGCGGCCAGGAGAGATACCGCATTGCCATCATTTTCACACGCTCAGCGCGCGTAGATGGCGTCCACGTCGGAGGCGAAGGTCTTGAGTACGACAGCGCGCCTGATGCTGTTCTTCGGAGTCAGTTCTACGGCATATTCTTTGTTTTTTTTTTAAATAATCCGGAACACTTTGATGCCCTCGGCATCGGAGACGGCCCGGTTGGCTTCATCCACCGCCCTCTGGATCTCGGCCCGAAGGTCGTTGTCCTCCGCCATGGAAGCGACGCTCCCGCTGGCTGCCTTGCCATGACCGGCTGCCCATGGCGGTATCGCATCGGCATCCAGGGTGACCAGCGCACCGATGAACGGCCGTTGGTCTCCGACCACCACGCACTGGCTGACCAGCGGGTGAGCCCGCAAGCGGTCCTCCAGAACTGCTGGCGCAACGTTCTTGCCACCGGCGGTGACCAGGAGTTCCTTCCGGCGACCGGTGATCGTGAGGAAGCCGCTGTCATCCAGAGCGCCAAGATCGCCGGTATGGAACCAACCCTGGTCGGTCAGCACCTCGCGGGTGGCCTCCGGATTGTTCCAGTAGCCGTCGAAGACGTGCTCACCTCTGATCAGGACTTCCCCCTCGTCGCTGATCCGAACCGAGACACCCGCGAACGGCCGACCGACCGACCCGATCTTGACAGCGTGTTCCACGTTCACCGTCGAGGCGGCTGAGGTCTCGGTCAGCCCGTAGCCCTCGTAGATGGTCAAGCCGATCCCGCGGAAGAAGTGCCCGAGCCGCGCACCCAGGGGAGCTCCACCGGAGATGGCCGCTCGGCACCGACCACCCAGCGTGTCGCGCAGCTTGGCGTAGACCAGGCGGTCAAGGGCATCGTGGCGAAGGCGGAGCCACATGCCCACCCGGCCGCGTTCGAGGGCTCGGGAGAAGCTGATCGCAGTGTCCTCGGCAATGTCGAAGATCTTGCCCTTGCCATCGGCGTGCGCGCCCTGCTTGGCCGAGTTGTAGATCTTCTCGAACACCCGCGGAACGGAGAGCACGAAGGTCGGCCGGAACTCGGCGAAATCGGCCAGCAGCGTCTTGACCTCGGAGGTGTGCCCGAGCTTCGTCTGGGTCTCCACCGATCCGATCTCGATGATCCGGGCGAAGATGTGCGCCAGCGGCAGAAAAAGCAAGGTCGAGCCCGCGGAGTTGAAGAGTCCGGCCAGCCCCGGCAGAGCATTTCGGACCTCGAAGAGCAGGTTGCGATGGGTCAGCCGGCAGCCCTTTGGGCGACCGGTCGTGCCGCTGGTGTAGACGATCGTGGCCACGCTGTCGGCCGTGCTGGCTTTACGACGCGCGTGCAGTTCGTCGTCCCCGACGTGGGATCCGGTCTCGCAGAACCACTCGACCGCGCCGTTGTCGATCTGCCACACATGGGCGAGCTGGTCGAGGTACTCGCGAACGGACTGAACCAGTTCCTCGTGCCGTTCGGACTCCACGATGATCGCAGTTGCCCCCGAATCGGCCAGGATCCACTGCACCTGCTCCGCGCTGGAGGTCTCATAGATCGGGACGGTGACCGCGCCGGCCGCCCAGATCGCATAGTCGAGCAGGGTCCACTCGTAGCGGGTCTTGCTCATCAGCGCCACCCGATCCCCTTGGCCCACACCGTTGCCGAGCAATCCCTTGGCGACTGCCAGCACATCCCGCGCGAACTGGGCAGCGGTCACGTCCTGCCAAGTGAAGCCATGCCGTACGGCGAAGAGAACCTGGTCGGGGGAGCGCTCGGCATGGCTGAACACCGAGTCGGTCAACGTGTCGGCGTCGGCAACCGGAACCAAGCTCGGTACTGCGAGGTCGCGCACGTCAGCGAATGTAGCGGCTGAGTGCGGCGGGGAAGAGTGGCAGGCTGCTGGTGTGCCGACCGTCGATCTCGTCGACGACACCTACGTCCGCGCCCCGGTCGAACGGGTCGCTGAGGTGGTCCACGACGAGGCCCGCTGGTCGATGTGGTGGCCGCGCCTGCATCCGGTGGTCTTCATGGATAGAGGGACTGCCGGTATCCGGTGGAATATCACCGGTGCGCTGGTCGGCAGCATGGAGATCTGGCTCGAGCCATACGCGCAGCCGATGGGCGGCGTCCTGCTGCATTTCTACCTGCGCGCCGACCCCACCGCGCCCGGTTCGACGACCGTGCCGGCGGTATTGACCGGCCGCGCAGCGAAGGCAGAATCCCTACGCTGGGCCAAGTCAAGCAAGGCCAACCTCTGGGCACTCAAAGACGAACTCGAGGCGAGCATCCGCTGATGCGAACTACGACTTTCTCCGGACAGAGATACTTCTGCGCGTCTCGAGACGGCACATCATCGGGAGAAAGTGCAGTCAGGGACCGGTGAGGCTGCACCTGGTCAGCGACGTGCACGGGGCAGTCGAGCCCTTGCGCAGAGCCGGTGCCGACGCTGACGCGCTGATCTGCCTCGGTGACCTGCTCTGCTTTCTCGACTACTACGACTATGACGCCGGCGTCTTCGGCTCCCTGTTCGGTCCGGACGCTGTGGCTAGGTTGGTCGAACTACGAACCGCCCGCCGATTCAGCGAGGCTCGCGACTGGTCGCGCACGCTGTGGGAGGGGCTGCCCGACGGTCGGGCCGCATTGGACGCCGCAATCGAGCGGCAGTACGCGGACATGTTCGCCGCGATGCCGACCCCAACCTATGCGACCTACGGCAACGTCGACATCCCAGCGCTTTGGGAGGAGCACGCGCACCCGGGGGTGCAGATAGTCGACGGCGAGGTCGTCGAGATCGGGGGGCTGCGCTTCGGCTTCGTCGGAGGTGGATTGCAGACCCCGATGCGAACGCCGCACGAGCTTTCCGATGCTGACTACGCCGCCAAGGTCGCCGCCCTTGGACCGGTGGACGTGTTGTGTGCCCATATCCCGCCGGCCGTGCCGGTACTCACCTACGACGTGATCGCCCGTCGGCTCGAGCGCGGCAGCACAGCTCTGTACGAGGCGATCCTGGAGCATCAGCCGGCCCTGATGTTCTTCGGGCACGTTCATCAACCGCTGGCATCCCGAACCCGGATCGGGCGAACCGAATGCGTCAACGTCGGACACTTCGCCCGTACCAAGACCGCGTACGTGCTCGACCTCTGAACGGGGAATCGCGCCGGTATTAGGCTTTCCGCCATGCCGGACCAGTCCCAGCAGTCCATCGACATCGCCGCGCCGGCGGCGGACATCATGGCGGTGATCGGTGATTTTGCGGCCTATCCCGAGTGGACCGGTGCGGTGCGCAGCGCTGAGGTCCTCCAGGAGGACGAGGACGGTTGGGCGAAATTGGTTCGGTTCACCCTCGATGCCGGCGTGGTGCAGGACAACTACGTGTTGGCCTATGAATGGTCGGGTGACACCGCCGTTTCTTGGCGACTGGTCGAGGGCCAGATGCAGAAGTCACAGGTCGGCTCGTACGAACTCCGGGAATCCGGTGACACCACGCATGTCACCTACTCCTTGACCGTCGACCTCACCATCCCGATGCTCGGGATGTTCAAGCGCAAGGCGGAGAAGGTCATCATGGATACCGCACTCAAGGAGCTCAAGAAGCGCGTAGAGGGCTGACCGGCAGCGTGCGGATCCTCCTGTTCACCGGCAAGGGCGGCGTCGGCAAGACGACAGCCGCTGCAGCGACCGCGCTACGGCTGGCCGAACGGGGCCGCAAGACGCTGGTCATGTCCGCGGACCCGGCACATTCGTTGGCTGACGCCTTCGGTGGTCCAGCGATCGGGGATCGACCGAGCGAGGTCGCGCCGGGGTTGCTCGCCGCACAGGTCGACGGACTTGCCAGGATGCAGCGGCACTGGGCCGGTGGCGGGGACTGGCCCGCGCTCACCGCCCGGCTGAGTGCGGCACTGTCCGCCGGCGGCCTGGACCCGATCGTGGCCGAGGAACTGGCGGTGCTCCCCGGCCTCGACGAGCTGATGATTCTGCTGGCAGTCGGAGAAGAGGTGGGAGCGGGGCTGTACGACGCAGTCGTCGTCGACTGCGCTCCAACCGGCCAGACACTGCGGCTCCTTGCCTTACCGCAGGTGCTCGACCGCTACCTCGAACGCCTCTATCCGACTCACCAGCGGATGCTGCGTTCGCTGGGGCTGCTGGCCCGCGCGCGACCGATGGGGTCGGCCACCGGTGCTGGGGATCGGGAGATCCTGGCGCTGGCGGTGCATCGACTGCACGAGAGCCTGACGGCACTGGGCCGAGTCTTGACCGATCCGGCGATCACCCGCGTGCGACTGGTGGTGACCCCCGAGTCGCTGGCCATGGCCGAGGCCCGCCGCGCCAGCACCGCTCTTGCCCTGTTCGGGTACGCGGTGGACGGGGTCATCCTGAATCGGGTGATCGACGCTTCGGACCTCGATGTGCCTGGCCTTCCGGCCTGGCTGACGACCTGGGTTGGCGCCCAGCGTCGGATTATCGACGATGTCAACGCAAGTTTTCCCGATCTGCCCATTCAGCTGGTGGGCCACCAGGGCAACGAGCCGGTGGGTGCCGCACGACTGGGCAAGGTGGCACAAGCGCTGTACGGATCCGGTGCCGAAGGAATCGATCCCCTCGCCGGTCCAGAGCGGCCGGCCCTCATGCAGGTCGTGCCCGATGGCGCGGAGTACCTCCTGGCGCTGGCGATGCCGCATGTGCAGTCCTCGGAGCTGACGCTGTCCCGGGTGGGGGATGACCTGGCCGTCAGCGTGGGCGGCCATCGACGGCTCGTCGCCCTGCCCGGTCTGCTGTCTCGGTGCCGGATCGTGGGGGCGGTACTCGACGGGGATGTGCTGAACGTACGGTTCGAGCCGGACCCAGACCGGTGGCCGGCAGACCTCCTGCGCGCCAAACCCGCAGCGCAGGGACCCGACACGTGAGTGCCTCGGCAGGTCAGCCGGCGGGCGGTCCGGCGCAGGAGGCTCGACGGCTGGTCGAGGCTCTCGGCGAGTGGGCGTCCTCGCGGCTGGGCGCCGCGGAGGAGCTCATCGCCACCGGTGCATCGGAATGTCAGGTCTGCCCCGTCTGCCAGCTCATCTCGGCACTGCGTGGAGATCGCACGGAGGCGCTGACCCGGCTGAATGATGCCTGGACGGCCTTTCTGGCCGTGCTGACTGCCTCTTCCGGCTCGCCTTCGACCGCGTCGCCGGCTCCAGATGTCGGCCGCCCTGAGCGGGCCGAACCCACGATCCGTCCCGTGCAAAGCATCGACGTCCGGTGAGGTACGGCGAACTGACCCTCGGGATCGACATAGGCGGCACCAAGATCGCCGGAGGTCTGGTGGACGAGTCCGGCACGGTCCTGGACTGCGTACGTCGAGAAACCCCTGGCCATGCCGTCGCCGCGGTCGAGCAGGCCATCGTGGGCGTCGTCGACGAACTCTGCGCTCTGGCGGCCGCTGCTTCGTACGGGAGGTGCATCGCAGTCGGCATCGGCGCCGCCGGGTGGGTGAGCACCGATCGATCGACGGTGCTGTTCAGCCCCCACCTGGCCTGGCGCAACACCCCGCTGAGGGCACACCTCGCCATGCGGATCTCCCTGCCTGTGTGGGTGGACAACGACGCCAATGCCGCCGCCTGGGCGGAGTACCGCTTCGGCGCTGCTCGCGGCCACGACACGGCAGCCTGCGTCACGCTGGGCACTGGGATCGGCGGCGCACTGATCTCGGCCGGCCGACTGCAGCGCGGCGCATTCGGAGTGGCCGGGGAATGGGGTCATACCAGGGTGGTGCCGGATGGCCGGCGTTGTGTCTGCGGCAACCGCGGGTGCTGGGAGCAGTACGCCAGCGGTCGGGCCCTGGCCCGTGCCGGTCAGGAGCTGATCGAGGTCGCGCCCGCGGCGGCCAGCGCGCTGCTCGCCAGGGTGAGTGGGGACGGCAGCCGGCTGACCGGAGCTGACGTAACAGCAGCCGCACTGGCCGGCGACCCCGCTGCCATCGAACTGGTGCGTGAGGTCGGAACCTGGCTCGGCGAGGGCATGGTGACGATCGCGATGATCGTCGACCCCAGCGTCATCGTGGTCGGCGGCGGCATGGGTGCTTTGGGTGATCTTCTGCTCGAGCCGGCCCGCGAGAGGTTCCTCGCCGCCCTTCCCGGGCGTGGGTTTCGACCCGCTGCCCAGATCGTCGAGGCCAGTCTGGGGGCCGATGCGGGCATGATCGGCGCTGCTGACCTGGCCCGGAACAAGCTCAACTGACCAGGAACGCATGCCGGGCCTTGCGCGGGTCACGTCTTCCTCGAGGTGATGCTGCTGGCCGCCGTGTTGATCAACAACTGGATCCGGACGAAGGCGGCGTTGGCGAAATGACGGATGACCTGCTGGAACTGCCTTCTCGGGGACGACGATCATCGAGGCTCAGCGGGTAGGGGAGAGCTACGGGAGCGTCATAGCTCTTCGCGATGTCAGCACGACGGTGAAGGCCTGTCGCTGGGTGAGCGGCAGTGCGTCGCAATCGCGCGCGCCGTGCATTTCGGGGCCGCGTATTGATTCTGGACGAGCCGACGGCCGCCCTCGGTGTGAAGCAGTCCGGGGTCGTCCTGAAGTACATCGCCAGGGCTCGGGACAGGGGCCTGGGGTTGTGTTCATCACGCACAATCCGCATCACGCCTACCCCGGTCGGGGACCGCTTCATGTTGCTGCGACGCGGGCGGAGCATGGGCGAGTTCGCGAAGGCCGAGGTCAGCATGGACGACCTCACCTCCATGATGGCCGGTGGCGCCGAGCTCCAGGCGCTCAGCGAGGAACTGCAGGAGACCTTGGGCGCCGACTCCGAGGTCGCGCGCGATTCCGGGCGGAGCTGAAGGCATGACCGGGTAATGCATAACTTCCCGGCAGGCCGTCGGCGACAACAGTTCTAGGCTGGTCTGGAGGCCTGGGAATGGCCGGCCCGACAATCAGCTGACCAGGAGTTCCTGACGTGACCGACGTACGCCGTACCTTCACCGTGAAGCAGCCTCCGGACAAGGTCGTGGCCTACCTGAAGGACTTCGCGAATACCGAGCAGTGGGACCCAGGCACGGTCTCGACCACCCGGGTGGGCAACGGCCCGATTGCGGTAGGCACCACCTGGCGCAACATCTCGGAGTTCCGTGGTCGCAAGACCCAACTCGAGTACCGCCTCACCCGGGCGGAATCCCGCCGGCTCACCTTCGTGGGGAAGAACAAGACCGCCACCTCGACCGACGACCTGAACTTTCGTGAAGTCGATGGCGGCACCGAGATCTCCTACCACGCGCACTTCGAGTTCCACGGCTTGGCCAAGCTCGCGACGCCCTTCCTCAAGGCGCCGTTGGAGAAGCTCGGCAACGACACCGAGCGGCAGATGCGCGAGACGATCAACGCCCTCTGAGCTGGGCTCCCCTTCGGCGCTGCTCAGCCGGTGAGTTCGCGGCTGAGCTGCTCCAGGAACAGGCCGGTGTCGGTCACGATCCCCATCGCCTGGGCGCTACCGCGGTCGGCGAGCTTGGTGACAGTCGCCGGATTGATGTCCACGCTGACCAGTGGGATCGAGGCGGGCAGCAGGTTCCCGGTCGCGATCGAGTGCAACATCGTGGCCACCATGATCGCGAAGCCGACGTCGAACAGCTGAGCCCGCATCGCCCGCTGCCCGTCGATCACGTCGGTGTAGACATCCGGCAGCGGACCGTCGTCGCGTACGGAGCCGACGAGTACGAAGGGCTTGTCCGCCTGGACCATGGCGTGCATCACCCCACCGGTGAGCACCCCTTGCTCGACGGCGCCGGCGATCGAACCGGCCCGGCGGATGCGATTGATGGCGCGGATGTGGTGCTCGTGCCCGTGCGGCACTCCGGAGCCCTTGGCCAGGTCAACGCCCAGCGACGTCCCGAAAAGCGCCGACTCGATGTCATGGGTGGCCAGGGCGTTTCCGGCGAACAGCACGTCCACGAACCCCGACTCGACGAGCTTGACCATCGCCGGCGCCGCGCCGGTGTGCACGATGGCGGGACCACCCACCCAGAGAATGCGTTTGCCTGACTCTTTCACCTCGCGCATGCGTTCGGCGATCTGGCGGACGAGCAGGGCTTGGGGTTTCTCACTGGACACCGCGGACGACATGAAGCCGAAGTCGTCGGCGCTCTTGGCCTCCGCGACTGGCATGACCACGCGGACACCTGAGGCGCCACAGACGACCTGGTCGTCGGCTCGCACGTCGGAGACCGGGACCGTGCGTACCCGACCGCCTGCGACGACCAGCCCACAGTCCATCTCCGGCTGCTCGACGTCGATCCAACGATCGTCCAGCCGGACCTGGGTGTCGAGGTTCGTGGTGGAGTAGAAGTCCTCGGGAAAGACCCCGTTGTCGGGTGCCGGGCGCAACATCGCCTTTCCCGGGTCCAGCTGGTTCGCGCCGTGCACCTGCAGCCGCATGAGGATGCGGGCCAGCAGTTCCTCCTCGCCGCTACTGATCGAGATGTGCGCCGTCGAAGCGTCCTTGTGCTCACGTCCGAGGTCCAAGGAGTCGATGCGGTAGTCACCGCCGTACTCCAGTACGTCGTCCAGGATCCGGGCGAGGGCACCGGTGTCCATCAGATGCCCGGTGACTGTGACGATCTCGGAGTGATCCATCAGACGATCGCTCCGTCGTCCGGGTCCTCGAACTCCGGGCCCTCGCGCATCCGCCAGATCAGCATTCCGACACCGCTGGCGATCCCGAAAACGCCGAAGATGAAGCCCAGGTTGCTACTCAGACCCAGAAGTCCTGGGGCGATGAGCAGAAGTGCTCCGCCGGTGAGCAGTACGAGTGCATAGGCCGCGGACTTCGACAGCACCGGCAGCGGGGGAGGCGGCGGCGGTTCGTAGTGCTCCTCGTCGGCGGCGGCGTCCGCTGCCTCGATCGCTGCCTGGCTTGCCGCAGCCCGTTCGGCCGCTCGGACCTCCGCCGCCCGGTCGAAGTCGTCGGTGAGCGTGTCGCCGAGACGACCGTGGTCGGCCTCATAGGCAGCGATGAGCTCGCGCCATTGCACCTCTTCGGCACCTGAGACCGTGGATCCCGACGTTGCGCCCGACCCTGTCGCGGAGCCGAGGTCGGGCGTCCGCGTCGGATCGGACTGGGGCAGGTCGTGATCCTCGGCATCGAGGTCTTGTACCAGAGAGTTGGCTTCGATGGTCATGCTGCGATCGACGTAGAGCCGGTCGCTGGGCGGACTGGGCAGCGCAATGCTGCGGGTGACAATGTCCACGTCGGAGGTGGGATCGAGGTAGGCGGCGATCCCGGCATCGCGCATGAGGTCGAGCAGGTGCTCACCCACCCGAGGGTCCACATCGCGCAGGGCGCGGAAGGACAAGGCGTCCAGACCGTTGTCACGACGGCCGCGCCTACGCGAGGACGTCACGAGACTCCTTGCGGTCAGCGTGACTGGCGATCCACTTCGCGCTCTCGGTGAAGATCTCCTCGGCGTCGTTGTCGAGGGTTGCGACGTGGTAGCTGTTGTGCAGCAGGCGTTCTGTGACGTCGGTGGACTGCACGCCCTCGAGCAGCAGCCGACCGGACAGCGGTTCGACGACGTGGTCCTCGGTACTGCGGAAGGTCAGGATCGGCACATCGACCTTGGCCAGGTCAGCGGCCGTGGTGGCCCACAGCTCCTGCAGCGACACGGCGGCCTTGAGCGGCACCTTGCCGTACGCCAACTCGCGAGCACCAGGTTTCTTTATGTCATTGGCAACCCCCTTCCAGGACGTCAGCACCCTGGCCATGATCTTGACCAAGGCGATGTCCTTGCGCTCTGTGCCGAGCGAGGGATTGACCAGCACCAAGCCGCGCAGCTCCTCCCCGCGCTGCTCGGCGAGCCGGATCGCCAGCGTTCCGCCCATAGAAAGCCCCGCGACGAAGACCTGGTCGCAGCGGGCACGCAGCTCCTCGAAGGCACGCTCGACGGCGCCGTACCAGTCCGGCCATTGGGTGGCGTTCATGTCGGCGAGCACCGTCCCGTGCCCTGGAAGTCGCGGACAACGGATCGTGTACCCCTGCTCGGCCAGGTACTCCCCCCAGGGGCGCAGGCTCTGCGGCGTGCCGGTGAACCCATGCACCAAGAGGACCCCGATCGGGCCACCGTCGAAGCTGAACGGCTCGGCACCGGCCAGCACCGGCATAGGACTCTCCTTCACGATTGCGCTGACGGGTGCCCACATTGTGACTCGTGGCACATCGTCCCTAGTCTGGCACCCGAAGGGTGCGGTGGTGCGATGTTCTATTGGGTGCTGAAATTCGTGCTGGTGGGCCCGATCCTGCGTCTGCTTTTCCGCCCCGACGTCCAAGGTCTGGAGAACATTCCCAGCAGGGGGCCGGCGATCCTGGCCAGCAACCACCTCTCCTTCTCCGACTCGATCTTCCTTCCACTGATGGTGTCGCGGCGGGTGACGTTCCTGGCGAAATCGGAGTACTTCACCGGCAAGGGGATCAAGGGAGCGCTCAGCCGGTGGTTCTTCCGAGGGGCCGGTCAGGTCCCGATCGACCGCGCGAGCGGCACGGCCGCCCAGGACGCGCTGGACACCGGCATCCGGATCCTGCGTGAGGGCAAGCTACTCGGCATCTACCCCGAGGGAACCCGCTCACCCGACGGCCGGCTCTATCGCGGAAAGACCGGT
>JALZDV010000315.1 GCA_030862345.1 Actinomycetota bacterium
CTGCCCCGGAGAGTCGAGATCCGCGACGGCCTGATCACCGACGACAGCGGTATCCGATGAACGTGACAACCGCGACTCCGGCTCCCAGCGGACTGCATCCCCGCGACCACGTGCGGGTCAGCAGCTCCGGCCTACGCACCCGTCCGCTTCGGGCATTCCTGTCCGCGCTCGGGATTGCTATCGGCATCGCGGCGATGGTCGGGGTGCTCGGCATCTCCGAGTCCTCCAAGGCCGACCTGCTCGCCGAACTCGACCGCCTGGGTACGAATCTCCTCACCGTCAAACCCGGCCGCTCGATCGGCGGCGCGACGGCCACCCTTCCCACGGATTCGGTCGGCATGATCGGTCGGCTTCCGGGTGTGGACGCGGTGGCGCCCGTGGCCCTGCTCGAGGAGCTGACGGTACGCCGCCACGATCGAATCCCGGAGACCGAGACCGGCGGCTTGTCCGTGTACGCCGCCGATTCTGGTTTCCTGACCACGCTCGGCGCCACGATGGATGAGGGGACGTTCCTGAATGACGCCAACTCCCAGTACCCAGTCGTCGTCCTCGGAGCCGAGGCTGCCGAACGCCTCGCCATCACAACGGCAGACGGCAACGCGCGGGTCTACATCGGTGGTCAATGGTTCACCGTGATCGGGATCCTCGATCCCATGCCGCTGCAGCCCCAATTCGACCGGTCGGTTTTCATCGGCTTTCCGTCGGCACAGGAGACCTTTGACACGGGTCACTCGCCGACTCAGGTGTTACTCCGGGCCGATCCCGATCAGATCCTCGACGTCCGGGCGCTGCTGCCCAGCGCAACCAATCCGGAAGCACCGGAGGAAGTCCTGGTGGGCCGCCCGTCCGACGCGCTGGCCGCCCGGGCCGCCGCCAACTCCGCTTTCACCTCATTGTTCCTCGGGCTCGGTGGGGTCGCGCTGGTAGTCGGTGGAGTCGGAATCGCGAATGTCATGGTCATCTCCGTGCTCGAACGGCGATCCGAGATCGGTCTACGCCGCGCTCTCGGCGCGACAAGGGGCCACATCCGCACGCAATTCCTCGCCGAATCCCTCATCCTCTCCGGGCTGGGGGGCCTGGCCGGGAGCGGCCTGGGCGCCCTGGTGACGATCGGCTACGCGGCCAGTCAGGGCTGGCAACTGGTCGTGCCGCCCGTCGCCGTAGTCGGAGGTGTCGCCGCGGCCCTCATCATCGGCGCCATTGCCGGGGTGTATCCGGCCATCCGGGCAGCTCGCCTCGCACCCACCGAAGCGCTTCGAACCGTATGACCGAAGTCCAGTTTCCGCCCAGTCGGCGTTCTGCCGAACAGACGAGTCGAGCAATCTGTACGGTCCTGCTGTGACGTTCGCCGCTGGCATCGGCGTCGTGTTGCTCGCGGGGATCATCGTCTTCCAGATCGCGTTGGCGCTCGGAGCCCCACTAGGAAGGATGGCGTGGGGTGGGCAGCAGGACGGTGTTCTTCCGGGGCGGTTACGGATCGCTAGCGGTGTCGCTGCCGTCGTCATCTACCCGCTCATCATCGTCGCGATCCTCGGCTCTGCCGACCTGACGGATGCAGAGTTCCTCCGCGAGAGCGGCGGTTGGGTGATGTGGGCCTTGGCAGGGCTGTTCACTCTCGGGGCGGTAGCAAATCTGGTGTCTCGTTCCACGGCCGAGAGATTCTGGGCACCCGTTTCGTTCGCACTTGCCATCTGTTGCGTTGTGATCGCGGTCGGCCGCTAGCAAGCGTTGGTCACGGCCACGTCGAGGTCATCAAGCAAACCCTTCGGCGCGCGCATTCGCCAGGCGTCGGTCACCAGTTCGGCCAGGCGCGCCAGGTCCACCTCCGCCAGCCGCACCATCACCAGGGGCCAGCCGTCGTACCCAGGCGTGGTGAAGAAGCGCGCGGGCTCACCGAGGACAAGAGCCTGCTTTTCGGCCTCGTCGCCGACGTACAGCACCGCGACGTCGGTATGAATCCGGCGAGGCTTGCCCGGCCTGCGCTCGGGATAGGACCAGACGAAGCCCTTGTCGCCAACGCGGAAGTCGAAGCCCTCGCTGTCGATCTCCGTGACGTATGGCAGCGCCAATGCGAGTCGGCGAACGTCGTCGGCTTCGGCCATCGGGCTTCCTCCATGGGGCGCGGCGCGATTCGCCCAGGCTAGGCGCCGGCCCAGACATTCGGCCAGACTCCACCCTGCTCCTGACTCGGACGAGAAGGTGACGATGCCCAACACGACGAAGAGCGGCAAGCCGAAGCCGGAGGAACTGCCGGGCACCCCGCAGCACTCCAACCAGAAAGCTCAGCGCACGTGGCCGAGGGTGGGGCCGGCACCTCACCTCCGACGGCGGCCGGCGTCGATGCCGACGCATCGAGGAAGCACCTGCAGGACTGGCCTGCCCCTCCTTCAGCCTGCCAAGGCTAGGAGGGCAGGCCCACCAGCTCCGTGCTGATCTGCCAGAGCCGGGCCGCATCGGCCTTGTCGTAGCTTCGCTTGGAGGACTTCTTGGGCTTGCTGTTGACGAAGTACCGCCCGGTCACTTCTTGCAGGGCCGGAGCAGACGCCAGATGGATCGACGTCATCGATCCGCGGGCGGCGCTCTTCATCAACGGTCGTACGAACGGGACCAGTAGGCGCTGGATGGTGGCTGGGTCCTCGGCCCCGAAGGAGGTGCTCACCGCGCCAGGATGCAACGCATTCGCTGTGACCGACGTGCCCCGCAGTCGTCGAGCCAACTCGTAGGTGAACAACACGTTGGCCAGCTTCGACTGGTCGTATGCCCTGGAGCCGCGGTAGGACCGTTCGCCCTGCAGATCCTCGAAGTCCATCCGCCACAACCGGTGCGCGTTGGAGGAGACAGTGACGACCCGTGCCGGCGCACTCTGCATGAGTCGGTCGAGCAGGAGGTTGGTGAGCAGGAACGGTGCGAGATGGTTCACGGCGAAGGTCCGCTCGAAACCGTCGACGGTGACGTGCCGCGTATGCCAGTAGCCACCCACGTTGTTGACCAGCACGTCGATCCGGGCAAGCCGGCGCAGCGCTTCATCGGCCAGCCGCCACACCTCGGACTGAGCGGACAGGTCGGCCACGAACACGTCGACCTGCCCGCCGCCGTCGGCGCGGATCTCGCGGGCCGCGTTCTCGGTGCGCTCGGGATTCCGGCCGGTGATCGCGACGTCGGCACCCAGCCTGGCCAGCCCCAGCGCCGTGGCCCGGCCGATGCCGCTGGTGCTGCCCGTAACCAGCACGGTCTTGCCGGTCATCGCCCCGCTAGCACCGGACAGCGGGATCACAAGCCAAATCATTCCGGTAACGCCGAGATTGGCCCATCATCGGCCGACCCCTTCGTTCCCGCAAGTCTAGCCGGTTCGGACGAGGCCTCGACCACGCCGATCAATCCCAGATAGTCCTCGGCTGGTTGGGTGGCCCACCACCGACAATGAGGTAAGAGCCACGCCAAGGCTCAAACGGGTAATTCCCTCCGGGGCGTGTCGATCGACGGTCATGGGGCAAATCAGGTCGATGGACAAGAACGAGTCGCCAGAGCCGCCCCCACCCCTGCCTGCGGGGGCGCCCGAGAACGACGCACCCGCAGTCCGGGTCCTGCTTCTGCCCGCCAACGTGTGGCGGATCTGCTTGGTGGTCCTCGGCGCCGTCGGCCTCTTTCTTCTGCTGCGCTTCCTCGTGACCGACGCGGGCTCGCTGTTCTTCACCCTGATCATCGCCTGGTTCATTTCGCTCGCGATGGAGCCGGCCGTTCGGAAGCTCTCGCGGTGGATGAGCCGGTCGCTGTCCACATTGCTGGTGATTCTCACCGTCGTGGCCGCACTGGTGGCCTTCATGGCCCTGTTCGGACAACTGTTCGTCGAGCAGGTTGCGCAGATGCTGCGGGCGTTGCCAGACGTCGTCACCGCGACGATCGACTGGGTCAACGAGCGCTTCGACACGGCCTATGAAGCCAGCGACATCCTCGCTTCGCTCCAGATCTCGCCTGAGCAGGTAGCCCAGTACGCGCAAGGCGTTCTGGGCGGCGTCCTCGGTCTTCTCGGAACCGTCGTCGGTGCGGTGTTCGGCCTGTTGACCCTCGGCCTGTTCACGTTCTACTTGTCTGCCGACGGGCCTCGGCTGCGCCGCTGGCTTGCTCGCCTCCTGCCCCTCCGCTACCGCCCGCACTTCGAGAACGTCTGGGAACTGTCGCTGCTCAAGACGGGTGGCTACGTCGCCGCACGCCTCACCCTTGCTTCGATCAATGCAGCCAGCTCCACGGTGTTCTTCCTCTTGATCGGTTTGCCGTCTTGGCTGGCACTGGGCATCTGGACGGGCGTAGTGGCCCAGCTCATCCCCACCATCGGCACCTACATCGCAATCGCCCTACCCGTACTGGTCGGGCTGGTCTCGCCGAGCCCGTGGCTGGGTGTGGCCGCCCTGGCATTTGGCGTTGCCTATCAGCAGGTCGAGAACCTCATACTCGAGCCGCGGATCAGTGCCAAGGCGGTCAACATCCACCCGGGCGTGGCATTCGGCTCGGTGATTCTCGGCGCTTCGCTGTACGGGGCCGGTGGAGCTCTGCTGGCCATCCCCGTAATGGCGATGCTGCTGGCAGTCCTCGACGCGTATGTAGCCGACCGCCAGGACGCATCGCCCGCCGCAACGCGCTTACCTGGGTCCAGGCTCAGGCGTCGACGCGGCGAAGCCGCCCCGCGGCGAACCCGATCAGGATGAACGCGTAGGCGCACATCACTGCGACCGTCGTCGTGGCGGCCCCGGCGCACGAAGCCGGTCCACGGTGACAGGGATTCTCGGCGCCGGTCGGTCACGACCTGCGGGTGGCCCCATCGGAAGGCTCGGCCACAAAGGTCGACGGTGCGTCGAAGCCCGCAGCGTCCTGGGCCCGCTCGACGGCGCGGCTCACGGTCTCGACGGCGTCGGCCTCGACCAGAGCCAGCACGCAGCCGCCGAACCCGCCGCCGGTCATCCGCGCGCCATGTGCCCCCGCAGCCAATGCAGCCTCAACAACCGAGTCGACTTGAGGGACGGTGATTGCGAAGTCATCCCGCATGGAGACGTGGGATTCCGTGAGCGTCGCTCCGATGCTGCGGGGATCGGCACCGGCTCGAAGCCTGCCGACGACGTCGAGGACGCGGGCATTCTCGGTGACGACATGGCGGACCCGGCGAAACAGCAGATCATCGCGCAGGCGCGTACCCGCATCGTGCAGGTCGGCTACGGCGACGTCGCGCAGGGCTTCGACCCCCAGCCGGCGGGCGCCCTCGGCGCACGAGCTGTGGCGTTCGGCGTATTTCCCGTCGACCAGGTCGTGCGGGGCATTCGTGTTCACCACCAGCAGGGCAAGGGAGTGAACGGAGGGGTCGAAGGGCACGTGCTCGACCAGCATGGAGCGGGTGTCGAGGAATATGAGCTGCCCGGTCCGGCCGTGCAGTGACGCCATCTGATCCATGACGCCGGTCGGAGCGCCGACGACGTCGTTCTCCGCGCGGTGGGCTGCGGCGGCAAGCTCATTGAGCGAGATGTCCAGCCCGGCGAGGTCGCGCCAGGCTAGCGCCACCGAGCATTCGAGCGCAGCCGACGAGGACAGCCCGCCGCCGGATGGCACGTCACCGTCAAGCACCAGATCAAGGCCCGGGACGTCATAACCGGCCTGCTCCAGTGCCCAGCCGACGCCGGCGACGTAGGCGGACCAGCCGCCAACCTGGCGAGGTCTGACCTGCGGAAGCTGATGTTCTACGGTCTGGCCGGCCTGCAGCGAGCGCACGCGCAGAACCTTGTCGCTCCGCGCCCGCGCGGCCGCGGCCATGCCTTGCTGCAACGCCATCGGAAGGACGAAGCCGTCGTTGTAGTCGGTGTGCTCCCCGATGAGATTGAGCCGCCCCGGCGCCCACCACACCCCGGCGGGTTCGGCACCGGTCAGGTCAGCGAAGGCGGCGGCTGCCCGCTCGACCGCGGAATTCACGGCGCCCGTCGAGCCCTCAGGTGCGCCTCTCCTCGACGCCGATCCCCAGCGCCCGTGCCACGTCCTGCATGTTCCGAAACTGCTCGCCTTCCGGCAGCTTGGCCAACTGCTGCCGTACGTGGTCGGTGGCCTGATGACCTTCGGCTGATGCCAGCAGGTCCTCACGGGTGCCCGGAAACGCCGCGCGGTCGAGGAAGCGGGAGATCTCCGAGCGTTCCTCGACGTCCTGAATCTGCATTCCAGGTGGTGTGCCCCGGCGATCATCGGCGAGGATTTTCTGGTCGCCGGTCGGCTGGTCCTCCCCGGCCGGCTCCGGATCGCGCCACTCCTGCGCCCGAGTCGTGTGCCCACCCTGCACCAGACCACGTGTCTCGCGAGCCAACTGATCGTCCTTCAGCGGACCGTGGGTGCCCGATTGCTGGGTCAATGTTTCGCTCCTTCCGTCAACCGCCTCGTTCCCGCTACAGCCGCCTTCATGCGGTACTTCTTCATCCCGGCTCGGCCTCGTGCCCGGCCTTGATCTCGCGGAGCAGTCCTCGGTAGGCATCGTTCGGACTGATCGAGCCATCGACGATTCCGGCGATCTCCGCAGCGATCGGCATGGTCAACTCGAACCTGTCCGCCAGGGCCATCGCGACCGGTGCGGTCTTGATGCCTTCGGCGACCTGGTTCATCTCGGCGAGGATCTCGGCGAGCGGCCGGCCGCGACCAAGCTGTTCGCCGACGTAGCGGTTGCGGCTCTGCGGACTGATACAGGTCGCGATCAGGTCCCCCATCCCGGCCAGACCGGCCAGCGTTTCCGGCTGGGCGCCCAGGGCCACGCCCAGTCTGGTCAGTTCCTGCAGTCCCCTCGTGATGACCGCAGACCGGGTGTTGTCACCCACCGAGAGCCCTTCGGCAATCCCCGTGGCGATCGCCACGACGTTCTTCAGTGCCCCACCGATCTCGCAGCCGATGACGTCGTGGTTGGTGTAGACGCGAAACGTGCCGCGCGCGAACACCTTCTGCAAGGCGGCGGCCACGTCCAGGTCCTCGGTCGCGATCACGCTGGCGGCGGCGTTTCCGGCCATGATCTCCTTTGCCAGGTTCGGCCCGGTGAGGGCCGCGGCGGAGTGCCCGGGCAGGACGTCACGGATCACCTCCGTCATCCGCAGCATCGTGCCCGACTCCAGCCCCTTGGTAAGACTGACGACCGGAATCCAGGGTCGTACGAACGGCTTCGCGCTTTCCAGCGTCTCGCGGAAGGAGTGCGAAGGGATACCCACGACCAGGACGTCCGCAGGCCTGACCGCCTGCTCGAGGTCGGCGCACGCGGTCAGCCGCTTGGGGAGCCGGAAACCGGAGAGGTACCGGGAATGGGTGTGCTCCTCGTTGATCTCGCGGGCGACCCCCGGATCCCGCGCCCAGACAGTCGCCTCGTTGCGGCCGGCAGTGAGGCTGGCCACCGTCGTTCCCCAAGATCCGGCGCCGAGCACGGTGATCCGCATCATGCCCGCCCGTAGACCGGGATGTGGGCGCCACTGATCACGCTCGCCGCAGGACTGGACAAGAAGAACAACACCTCAGCGATCTGATCCGGACAGACCCATCTGCTGTGGTCGGCATCGGGTTGACCGGTCCGATTCGAAGGAGTGTCGATGATGCTCGGCAGCACGGCGTTCACCCGGACGCCGGCAGCCAGGTACTCCGCCGCCAACGAATCGACCAGGCCGAGAACAGCGAGCTTGCTCGTGATGTATCCAGCCGCACCGGCGAAAGGGCGCAGCGCCGCCCGGCTGGAGACGCAGGTGATCGCGCCCCCGCCGGCCTCGATCAGATGCGGCAGCGTGGCCTGGGAGACCAGGTAGGTCGCCCGGAGGTTGAGTCGGAGCTGGGACTCGAACTCCTCGACCGGCGTCTCGTGCACCTTGGCGCCTCCTGCGAATCCGCCGACCAGGTTGGCGACTGCCCGCAGCGGTCGGAGGCTGTCGTCGGCTGCGCGCTGCGCAACAGTGCGGACGGAATCCGCGTCGAAGAGATCCGCCTCAAGCAGTTCCAGCAACTCCTGTCCGGGCATCCAGTCGTCACCCGGCGAATGCACCCAGGGCACCACGACGCGCCAGCCGGCGGTCAGGAAGCGCCGGACCACGGCGGCGCCCAGTCCACCGGTGCCACCGGTGATCAAGATGCTGGCGTCCGTGGCTGGCATATCCCCACTCTGCCAGTCAGGGCAGGTCGGCTAGCGCACCGCCAAGGCGGGTCAGGGCCGAGGTGGCGGCATCCATCACGTCCACCAGTGCTCGACCGCCGTGAGTCAGTCCTCGTCCCGGGAAACGTCGTAGCGGGCAAGGACGGTCAGACCGGCAGCGCCTGGCGCGTCTTGCGGGCCACCCGCTCGGCTGATTCGGTCGTGGTTTCGGCGGCCTTTTCTACGTTGCGGGACAATCGCCGAGCCGCTCTCCGGGTACGCCAGGCGACCGATGGTTTTCCTTCGGTGTCCACGACGGCAAGCAGCAATCCCCCGAGCATGCTCGCGTTCTTGAAGAACTCATTCTTCTGCAGGGATCGGTCAGCCTCGTCGTCGATCTTCCAGAAGCTATGTGCGGCAAGGGTGGTCGGGACCAGGCTGGCACTGAGGACGGCGGCGGCGAGGCGAGGGGCCTTTCCGAGGCAGAGCGCGAGTCCGGCGACCACCTTGATGGCGCCGTCGATCCGGACAACCGCCGCGGTGTCGTCGGGAACCGCCCCCGCTGTCTTCTCCCTGAGGAACTGAACCACTCCGCGGGCTGCCGGACGCTTCTCCTGCGGATTTCGAACCTCGTCGAGGCCTCCTAGTACATACATAGATCCGAGTAGGGGTCTGGCCAGCCTGCGGACGAGCATCGGGGCGTGCTCCTTTGGAAGTAGGCGTCGAAGTAAGTCTGGACGCTACTCGGCATCAGTCAATGCCCGCAGCACTGTTCGGCGCAGCACCATCGGGTCGATGTCCAGAGCCAACAGCAGTTCGCGGGCCGCGACCGAGGTGTCGAGAAGTCCGAGCAGCAAGTGCTCTGCGCGCAGCCGCCGTGTGCTCAGTGCCCGCATCTCACGCCGACTCCGGTCGATCGCCTGTCCCACATCGGCACGGAATCGCGGTCTACGGGTCCGCCAGCGGGTGGACAACCGGGCACCGGCCTGCCGTTGTACAGCGGCCAAGTCGATACCCAGACCGGCCAGCAGCCGGGCGTCATGCGCTCCACGGCCGACGGCATCCTCGAGCGCCCGAGCATCCACCCCCAGTTGGGCCAGCAGCGCAGCCGCCCGACATGGCACCTGCGCAATCCCGACGAGAAGGTGCTCTCCGCCCAACTCGAGCGCACCCTGCCGGCGTGCACAGGTCATAGCCGCTTTGATCGCCAGGGCGACCTCTCGGTCAATTCTTCGGGCCATGGTTTCTCCTACCGATGGTGTGAGTGCAAGAGTCGGCGGCCGATCCGGTGAGCTCAGCGGGTGGTGTATCGGTGCTTGCGGTGGACCGCCTGCTTGCTCACGCCCAACGCCATGGCGATCTCCTGCCACGACCAACCGGTCGAGCGGGCGCGGGCAACATGTGCGCGCTCCAACTGCTCGACCAACCGGCGCAGCGCGGCGACCGCATGCAAACCTTCCCGGGGGTCGTCGTCGGTTGCCGTGGCGATCAGCGCGATCGGAGAGCTCATAGTGTCAGCGTATGTTGACGATCCCCCAGCGTCAACCCAGGCTGACGCAACGCTGCCTACGTCCATTCGACGAACGGCAGTCATGCGTGCCACGTACGCGTGTCCGGTGCCCGGCTGCCGGCCCGGAGGGGACAGAATGGCAACGCCACGGGATCCCGTGTGACGTCACGGCGCCACCGACGGAACCTACGCCGGCGGAAAGGAGATCCATGCCGATCGATCGAGGCAATGTGCGAGCTCTGGTCCGTGCCATCGCCTACGACTGCAGAGGCTCACGCTTGGGTCGGGTCGCTCAGGTGTTCATCGACGACCGCACGGACGAACCTGCTTGGGTCGCAGTAGATGTCACCCGTACTCGGGGAATGCGGTTGTTACCGTTGGCCGGCGCGGGGCTCAGGGGTCGGCACCTGGTCATCCGGGCCCAGCGCAGCACAGTTCGCTCCGCACCGCGGATCGACCTCAGTGACGGCCAGCTCTCGAGCCAGGACGAGTGCCGGCTGCTGGAGCACTACGGGATGGCATCGGCAGGCCCCGGAACGGGGCCCCAGACCGCTGATTTTCGCCCGGCCTCACCGTGGCCCGACGACACCCAACGCGAGACAGCATGGGAACGGCCGGCGCAATCCAGCCGCTCGAGCCAGGACACCCAGGCGATGCCACTCGGCTGGGAACAGCCGGCCGCAAAGGAGCAGACCGCGAGGATTCCGATGGCCGAAAAACCAGGGGGAATCGGTGACCGCGGCGCGAGCCCGCCTACCGAGCCGATCGCGTCAGCCGGGCCGGCGAGTGAACACCGACCGACTCCACCATCGCCCGGCCCTTATTCGCAGGGCTCTGCTGTGGCTTCGCCGACTCGCTAGTCTGGCGCCACGGTCGGGTAACCACTGCTAGCCACCAACCATCCGGAGGAGCGCGTGAGCGCATCGGCCATCACCCTGCGAACAGCCTTGCTCCCCCGGACCTCGGTGCTCACCGACGCGCTGCTGGTGGCCGGAGGAGCTGGGTTCATCGCCCTGGTGGCCCAGATGGCCTTCTACCTACCGTTCACGCCTGTTCCGGTGACCGGCTTGACCTTCGGCGTCCTGGTCACCGGTGCGGCAATGGGGTCCGTTCGGGGTCTGCTGGCCACGCTGCTGTACGTGCTGGTCGGGATTGCGGGCGCGCCGGTATACGCCGATGGCAGCTATGGCATCGATGTCCTGCTCGGCCTCGTCCTCCTCCTTCTCGGCTCGCT
>JALZDV010000326.1 GCA_030862345.1 Actinomycetota bacterium
GGGCTACCGGGCGCACCTGATCGATGCGTGGCCGGAAGTCGTCGCCGCCGCCACCGGGCAGTCGAGCGCGTCGAGTGCGAGCCATCGTTACTTGGCGCTAGCTCCCACCTGATGGGAATCGGCATCCGCTAACCCCTTCAGCCCCAGCCCAGTTCGTGCAGCCGGGCGTCGTCGATCCCGAAGTGATGGGCTATCTCGTGTACGACCGTGATCGCCACCTCCTCGACCACCTCGTCCTCCGACGAGCACATTTCGCAGATCGCGGCCCGGTAGATCATGATCCGGTCCGGCAGATCGCCGCCGTACGTCCAGCCCCGATCGGTCAACGCGAACCCCTCGTACAACCCCAGGATGCTCGGCTCGGTCGGGTTGCGCTCCTCGACCAGCACCACCACGTTGTCCATCATTCGGGTCAGTTCCGGCGGGATCAGGTCCAACGCGTCGGAGACCATCTCTTCGAACTGAGCCAGCGGTACCTCGATCACCAGCTGACCGGACGTGGCCGGCCCTCCTCATATCCGGCGGCGCTCTGTACGCCGACGACAGCGCGCCCGTGTAGCTCATCGATGTTCGTCGCCCCGGCGTAGGTGCACGCGCTGCGCACTCCGGCCATGATCGAGTCGAGTAAATCCTCGACACCCGGGCGAGCCGGGTCGAGGTACATCCGTGACGAGCTGATGCCCTCGTCGAACAAGCCGGATCGCGCGCGGTCGAAGCCGCTCTGCTCCCGGGTCCGTGCCGACACCGCCCGCGCCGAGGCCATTCCGAAGCTCTCCTTGTACATGCGGCCGTCGCTGTCGCTGTGGATGTCACCGGCGCTCTCGTACGTCCCGGCGAACCAGGACCCGATCATCACCGAAGCGGCACCGGCGGCCAGGGCCAGAGCGACGTCCCGGGGATGCTTCACCCCGCCGTCAGCCCAGACGTGCTTTCCCAGCATCCGAGCGGCGGCCGCACACTCCATCACCGCCGAGAACTGCGGTCGCCCAACGCCGGTCATCATTCGGGTCGTACACATGGCACCGGGCCCCACACCCACCTTGACGACGTCCGCGCCCGCCTCGATCAACGCCCGGGTGCCGTCCGCGGAGACGACGTTTCCGGCCACGATCCGCTGATCCGCTCCCACGGCCGCGCGTACGGACACCAAGGCGTCGATCATCTTCTGCTGGTATCCGTGGGCAGTGTCGACGACCAGTACGTCCACACCGCTGGCCAACAGGGTCATGGCTCGCCCAGCCACATCCCCGTTGACCCCGATGGCAGCAGCAGTCAGCAGTCGGCCGGAGTCGTCCACGGCCGGCTGGTACAGACCGGCGCGTACGGCACCCTTACGGGTGGTCACCCCGACCAGCCGCTCTCCGGCAACGACCGGGGCAATCCGTACTCGTTCGTCGGTGAGCAGGTCGAAGATCTTTGCCGGGTCGGTTCCGTCCTCCACGGTGACCATGTGTGAACTCATCGCCGCGCCGACCTGGGCGAAGCGGTCCCACCCGGCGCAGTCCCGCTCCGTCAGAATGCCGACCGGTCGTTCGCCGTCCACAACGACTGCCCCACCGTGAGCGCGCTTGTGCAGCAGGGACAGTGCCTCGCCGATGGTGGTTGCCGGCGTGACCGTGATCGGGGTGTCGTAGAGCAGGTGCCGGTTCTTCAGCCAGGCCACGACGTCGGCTACGACCGAGGTGGGGATGTCTTGGGGCAACACCGCCAGCCCACCGCGTCGGCCGATCGTCTCGGCCATCCGCCGGCCCGAGATCGCGGTCATGTTGGCCACCGCGATCGGGATCGTCGTACCCAGCCGATCGGGGGTGCTGAGGTCCACCTCGAGCCGGGAGGAGACCGCCGAATGCTGCGGAACCATGAAGACGTCTTCATAGGTCAGGTCGTAGGCGGGCGGCGAGCCGAGGAATTGCATGTCGACCATTGTCCCGTGCTACGCCAAGGGAGCCACCACTGCACCACCGCCAGGTCTGGTGACTTTGGCCAACAGCCGGGAAAGGAGTGGCCATTTGGCGTAACCCCACCGGGGCCACCCGGCCAGGCGAGGCGCCACTCCGGAATGAGCCGGCAGGCCGGATAACCTCGTCGGGTGATCGATCTGCGGGTGCTTCGCAACAAGCCGGAACTGGTCCGGGCCAGCCTGGGCGCACGCGGTATGCCGTCGTCTTTGGTCGACGATCTGCTGGCTGCGGACGCCGCTCGCCGAGCCGCGGTCAGCAAAGCCGACGCCCTGCGCTCGGAACAGAAGGCGGCATCGAAGAAGATCGGGTCAGCATCCAAGGAGGAGCGCCCGGCCTTGCTCGCCGCCGCTCAGGACCTCGCCGCCCAGGTCAAGGCGGTTGAGGAGGAGGAGCGGTTGGCCGATACCGCCCTGCGTGCCGCGCACCTGGCCGTACCGAATCTCGTCGAGGTTGGCGTTCCTCCGGGCGGTGAGGACAACAGCGTCGTCCTCGAGACAATCGGGGACGTGCCGACGTACGGCTTCGAGCCGCGTGACCACGTCGCGATCGGCATGGGCTTGCGCGCCATCGACATCGAGCGTGGCGTCAAAGTTTCCGGGGCACGCTTCTATTTCCTCACTGGAGTGGGCGCGGAGTTGGAGTTCGCGCTGGCCAACCTGGCGATGGCCCAAGCCCGAGCGACCGGCTTCATCCCGATCATTGCGCCGTCCTTGGTACGACCGGAAGCCATGGAGGGCACCGGGTTTCTCGGCGCGCATACAGACGAGGTGTATCGGCTCGCGGCCGATGACCTATACCTCGTGGGGACTTCCGAGGTGGCCTTGGCCGCGTATCACTCCGACGAGATTCTCGACCTCGCCGCCGGTCCGATTCGCTACGCCGGCTGGTCGTCCTGTTTCCGCCGGGAGGCCGGCTCGTACGGCAAGGACACCCGCGGGATCATCCGGGTGCACTGGTTCGACAAGGTGGAGATGTTCTCCTTCTGTCCGCCGGAGCAGGCCGCCGCCGAGCACCGCCGGCTGCTCGGGTGGGAGCAGCAGTTCCTTGCCGCGCTCGAACTGCCCTACCAAGTCGTCGACATCGCGGCCGGTGACCTGGGGAGCAGCGCAGTACGGAAGTATGACTGCGAGGCGTGGTTCCCGTCGCAGTCGGCCTACCGGGAACTGACCTCGACTTCGAACTGCACGACCTTCCAGGCCCGGCGGCTCAACATCCGCTACCGCGACGAGGACGGTCGAGCACAGAACGCGGCCACCCTGAACGGGACGCTCTGCGCGATCGCACGGACCATCGCCTGTGTGCTCGAAGTGCACCAGCAGGCCGACGGCTCGGTACGCGTACCGCAGGCGTTGCGGCCCTACCTCGGTGGCCGCGAAGTTCTGGAACCCGTTGCCTGACCCGACCGCGCGCCCAGCCCAGATCCGCCGTGATCTTGACGTTAGTGCGGTTTTCAGCCTGATTTCAGGGTGTGTCGCCACCACAAGGTCAAGATCACGATGGTGATTGATCCGTTGTGGCGGCCGAAATTGGTCGCCACTGACCTCGACGGGACCTTCCTCGACTCCGCGGCGCGAGTCAGTCCGCGAAACGCGGCGGCGCTTTCCCGGCTCCGGGCCGAGGGGATTCCGGTCGTGGGCGTGACCGGGCGGGCACCAAGACTCATGAACACCGTGTACGAGTACTTCGACGGCAAGGGAATCGTCGTGCTAGCCCAAGGTGCTTTTGTGGGGGATCTCGGCACTGGTGAGGTGCTGCATCAAGTCACGATGCCGAGTTCGCTGGCCCTGGACATCACGGCGCAGATCGAGGCGGTGGCCGGCCCGCTGCTCTATGCCGGCGAATACCCGACTGATGGCCAGCATGTCCTCTACGTCGAACCAGGTTTCGGCTGGCCATACAACGAGGGTTTGCGGGTGGTCGTCCGGGCCGAGTTGCCGACGGACGGCCCGGCGTTGAAGTTCTATCTGAAGTCTGACCGCCACGACCAGGACACCTTGCTCGACCTGGCCCAATCGGTCGTGCCCCCGCCGGTCGCCGAGCTCACGCACGCCGGCTTGGGATTCATCGAACTGTGCCCGCCCGGTGTCACCAAGGCGACCGGTCTCGCCGTCGCGCTGGAGCGGTACGGCGTGGACCGCCGCGACGTACTGGTGTTTGGTGATATGCCGAATGACCTGCCGATGTTCGGCTGGGCAGGGCGCGCCGTCGCGGTGGCCAACGCGCACCCCGACGTACTCGCAGTCGCCGACGACGTCACGGGAACCAATGACGCGGACGGGTTTGCCGCCTACCTGGCTCAGTTCCTGTGGCACGAGGACGGCACGGGCTAACCCGCCACGAGGCCGGTTCGCTACCAAACCGCCCCTTTCAGCGGTGCCAAAGCGGCGGTTGTGTAGCGAACCGGCGAAGAGGTTCGGGATCGTGAGCCCGTGCAGGAGTTGCTGAGCGCCGTTCGGACCGGGTTGGCAGCTGCCGGCGATCCTGAACGAGCCGTCGGGCAGCAGCTATACATGAAGTCGGCGATGCCCTACCGCGGAGTCCGGATGCCGGAGGTGACCCGGTTGTGCCGCGCGCTGTTCGCCGAACATGTGCTACCCGACCGGGCCAGCTGGGAGTCAGCGGCGCGCACCATCTGGGACGAGGCGGAGTTCCGCGAGGAGCGCTACGCCGCAATCGCGCTGACCGGGCACCGCGCGTACGTCTCCTACCAGGACCCCGGCAGCTTGCCGCTCTACGACCACATGATCGTGACCGGCGCGTGGTGGGACTACGTCGACGAGGTTGCCATCCGGCGGGTGGGGCCGATCCTGCGATCAGATCCTGCTGCCGTGTCGCCGCTGCTGCGTGAATGGGCGACCGATGATGACATCTGGCGACGGCGTACCTCGATCATCGCCCAGATCAAGTCCACCATCGGGACCGACCTGGAGCTGTTGACCGGTTCCCTGGCGCCGAACCTGGCGCATCCGGAGTTCTTCATCCGCAAGGCGATCGGTTGGGCGCTGCGGGAGTACGCGAAGACCGATCCCGATTGGGTACGGCGTTACCTGGCCGATCACGAGGAGCAGCTGTCCGGCCTGTCCAGGCGCGAGGCCGCCAAGCACCTGGAACCCGCAGCGCGGTGCAGATCCGACCCAGGCCCACCCCGGATCCACGGTGCCCCGTAGGCGCACTTTCTCCGGAGAGTGTCCCGAGGCCGTGGCCTAGAGGTACTGGCCGCTACCCGGTTCTGCGCCGCCCGGGAAGCCGGGCATCGCCGGCTGACCTGGTATCTGACCTGGCGTCGACGGCGCGCCTGGCAGGGCGCGGCGGCGCATCTCCTCCAGCTGCACCCGCGCGGCCATCTGCTGGGCGAACAGGGCGGTCTGAATGCCGTGGAACAGCCCCTCCAACCAGCCCACCAGCTGGGCCTGCGCGATCCGTAGCTCGGCGTCACTGGGCGTGCTTTCATCTCCGAAGGGCAATGACAGCCGGTGCAACTCCTCGCGGAGTTCGGCAGACAGCCCAGCCTCCAGCTCGTGGATCGAGCGCTCATGTACCTGGCGCAGCCGGTTGCGGCTGGCCTCGTCCAGAGGCGCCGCGCGCACCTCGTCGAGGAGCTGCTTGATCATCGAACCGATCCGCATCACCTTGGCCGGCTCGGAGATCATCTCGCCGAGTTGTTCCCCACCGTCGTTGCCCTGTCGACCCTCGAGGCCAGCGCCGGCGGCAAGCATGGCCGCCTGGGCATCTCCGTCCTGCGCTGGTCTGGCATCGACCGGCCGACCGTCCGGCCCGATGACCACAACCTGGGGCTCCTGGGACTGCTGATCTGACTGCGTCATCCCCCTATCCTGCCCCGGCTAAAACTATGGCTCCGAGCCAGCCCCCGACGCGACCGGCTAGCTAGGGTGTGAGGGTGCCCGACTCCGTCACTACCGATCTCGACGTGCTTCGGGTTCGGGGACAGTTCATGTCCCTCGCCGACGGGTTCGTCCATGTCGATGGCGCGGCGGGCAGCCTGGTTCCGTATTCGGTCGCGTCCGCGGTGGGTAACACGATGCGTACGGCAGTCGCCAATCGCGGTGGCCCGTTCGCGGCCTCGCAGCTGGCCGAGGAATTGGTGTACGCCGGGCGCAGCGCCATCGCCGACCTGGTGGGCGGCGTACCCGAGGGCGTCATCCTCGGTCCCAACATGACATCGCTGACGTACACCATGTCCCGTGCGCTGTCCAAGACCTGGCAGCTCGGCGACGAGATCATCGTCTCCCGCCTCGACCACGACGCGAACATCCGGCCCTGGCTGCAGGCCGCTCGTGCCGTCGGCGTCACCGTGCGCTGGGCCGAGGTCGACATCGAGACCTGTGAACTTCCGGAATGGCAGTACGACGATCTGCTCAACGAGCGGACTCGACTGGTCGCCGTCACGGCGGCGAGCAACGCGGTCGGCACCAGGCCGGAGGTGGCCGCGATCGCCCGGCGGGCACACGAGGTCAGCGCGTTGGTGTACGTCGATGCTGTCCACGCCGCGCCGCACATTCCCCTCGACATCGCCGAACTGGGGGCCGATTTTCTGGCGGTGTCGCCGTACAAGTTCTGCGGGCCGCACCTCGGTTCGGTCACCGCCAAACCGGAACTGCTGGCCGACCTGCGCCCGGACAAGCTCGTTCCCTCGCCGGCCAGGGTGCCGGAGCGGTTCGAGACCGGCACGCCGCCGTTCGAGCTGTACGCAGGCTTGGCCGCAACCGCTGACTATCTGGCGGATCTGGTCCCGAGCGACGGGACGCGGCGCGAACGCATCCTGGCGTCGATGCGGGCCGCGGAGACATACGAGCATCACCTGTTCGCGCGGCTGCACTACGGGGTGCGGGCAATGCCCCATGTGACGGTGCTGGGATCGCCACTGCGATCTACGCCGACCCTGTCGTTGACGGTCCAGGGCAAGCACCCGCGCGAGGTGAACGAGTTCCTCGCCGAGCGCGGGATCTGCGCTTGGGACGGCGACTATTACGCGACCGAACTCTTCGATGCCATGGGTGTCAACGCGGAGGGCGGCGCCGTACGGATCGGCCTGCTGCACTACAACACCGAGACCGAGGTGGATCACGTCCTGGACGCACTGGCCAGCCTCGGCTGAGCGAGTGCACTCACGTGGCCGGCCTGATCGGATCGCTCAGTGCGGGACTTCGAGCAGCACCTTGCCGATGTGCGAACTCTCCTCGACGACCCGGTGCGCCTCGGCCGCCTCGGTCATCGGCAGGACGCGGTCGATGATCGGACGCACCCGGCCCTCGGTGACAGCGGGCCAGACGTGCTCGTCCACGGCAGCGACGATCGCGCCCTTGCCCGACGGCCCGTCCACCGGACGTCCGCGTAAACCCATGGCATGCACGGAGCCGCGTTTGGCAAGCAACGCCCCCATGTCGAGTTCGCCCTTGCGCCCGCCCTGCATCCCGATGATGACCAGCCGGCCATCGGGCGCCAGCGCGGAAACATTGCGGCCCAGGTAGACCGCACCCATGTTGTCCAGGATGACGTCCGCGCCGCGGCCTTCGGTCAACTCGGCCACCCGCTCCACGAAGTCCTCCTCGCGGTAGTTGATCGCCGCGTCGGCGCCAAGCTCGACGCAGAAGTTCTGCTTCGCTTTCGATCCCACCGTGACGAATACCGACGCACCGACCAAGCCGGCGATCTGGATGGCCATCGTGCCGATTCCGCTGGATCCATCGTGTACGAGCAGCCTGTCCGCCGCGGTGAGTCCGGCGCGCATGACCAGGTTCGACCAGACGGTGCAGGTCACTTCCGGCAACCCGCCGGCCGAAACGAGGTCAAGTCCGGCGGGCAGCCTAAGAACTTGAGCTGCAGCAACATTCACCTTCTCCGCATACCCACCGCCGGCAAGTAGCGCGCAGACCTCGTCACCGACGGACCAGCCTGTGACGTCCGGGCCGACCTCGGACACCACTCCGCTGCACTCGAGCCCGAGAATGTCCGATGCTCCGGGTGGCGGTGGGTAGTTGCCCTGCCGCTGCATGATGTCTGCCCGGTTGACCGCACTCGCGGCCACGTCGATAACAACCTCGTTCGGGGCGCAGGACGGGTCGTCGACCTCGGCCCAGGCGAGGACGTCAGGACCGCCGAAGGACGGCAGGGTGATGGCGTACATGGCATCCAACCTACGGGCCGCGGTTATCTGGCGGTCCTGGCCGAAATCGCCACGTCCGCTGCCAGCGGTACTCAGGCGGGGGTGGCATCCAGGAAGCCGCGGAGCAGGGCGGCGGTGCCGGCCAGGTGCTCGGTCATCGCCTCTCGAGCAGCGCCGGCGTCCCCGTCCAGAACAGCCTCGATCACGGCTCGATGTTGGAGATTGGAGTTGCGGATGTTGACCGGCAGCCTGGGAATCGCGTCGAGCAGATCGTTTACGTCCGTACGCACGTCCGCGACATAGCCAGCCAGGATCGGTACGCCTGCCGCCTCGGCGATGGCCAGATGCAGTCGCGAGTCGATCGGCCGGTAG
>JALZDV010000350.1 GCA_030862345.1 Actinomycetota bacterium
GGTGGAAGCTGGCCGCTCGGTGCACATGGTGGATATGGGGACCCAGCTCTCGCGCCGGCCCGGCGAACATCTCAAGAATGCCCACGTGTTTCAGCGCAACATCGACCTGTTCGCCTCGGTGATCCGCGGCCACCTCCACACGCTCTCGATCCCCACCACCAGCCAGCCGGTTGTCACCCTCGATCCGAGCGCGTTCCAAATCGACGGCTCGAAGTACCGTGGCTTCGTGCTCAACAACCAGAATCCGGATCAGGATCCGGCCACGAACCTTCCGGGAGCTGCGGTGACCTACGCCGTCGGCGGGATGGCCACGCACTGGACGTGCGCGACGCCGCGGCACCATCCCACCTTGGAGCGCAGCGACATCTACTCGGGCGCGGAGTGGGACCGGCTCTACGCCGAGGCTGAGAGGCTTCTCAACACCCACAAAAACGAGTTCGACGACTCGATCCGCCACCAGGTGGTGCGCGACGCGCTGCAGGAAGAGTACTCGGAGCTGCCACACCCGTACGCGGTCCAGAACCTTCCTCTCGCGGTCGAGCGTCGCAAGGACAACCCCAAGCTGGTGTGGTGGACCGGCACCGACACGGTGCTTGGTCCGCTGGCCGAGAGCGCCGAGGCCGACGAGACCCTAGTCGTGGAACAATTTGTCCTCGAGCCCCAGAATCGCTGCACCCGGCTGGTCCCGAGCCGAGATGGCTCGCGCATCGAGTATGCCGAGGTCGAGGATCTCGTTCAGTGGCATACCATCAACATCAAGGCCAACACTTACATCGTTTGCTGCAACGCGTACCTGACCCCTCAGGTCCTCTACAACTCCGATATTCGGCCGGACCCGCTCGGACGCTACCTCACCGAGCAGCCGATGGCCTTCTGCCAGATCGTTCTGGATCAGGACCTCGTCGACCGGATCCCGGAGGACCCACGATTCGCCGAGAGGGTGAGGACATTTCGGGAGGAGCGTCCCAACGATCCGGTTCCCATCCCCCGGGACGAGCCGGAACCGCAGGTTTGGATCCCGGTATCGGAAGATCGCCCCTGGCACTGCCAGATCCACCGCGACGCGTTCCACTACGGCGATGTAGCTCTGAACGTCGACAGCCGCCTGATCGTCGACCTGCGCTGGTTCGGGATCGTCGAGCCCCGGTATGAGAGCCACATCACCTTCTCCGACACATACGACGACTTCTTCGGCATGCCGCAGCCGCACTTTCAGTGGGTTATGAGCCACCAAGATCGAGAGACACAGCACAGGATGATGGCAGACATGCTGCGAGCGGCCAACACGCTCGGGGGTTTTCTGCCCGGCTCTGAGCCGCGGTTCGTCGCGCCAGGGCTGCCGATCCATGTGACGGGCACGACGCGCATGGGTACGAGCCCAAACGATAGCGTAGTGGACGAAAACTCTCAGGTTTGGGGCATCGAGAACCTGTACCTGGGCGGCAACGGCCTCATCTCGCGCGGCTCGGCGAGCAACCCGACCCTGACCAGCGTCGCGATGGCCGTGAAGTCAGCGGAGCACATCATCCAGAAGGAAGGGACGAGGGGCGACGAGACAAGGGGAGCAGGCGCGCCCGCTTCTCCCTCCGGGGAGATGGCCTGAGGGTCATGTTCGACAGAGACAAGGTTCTCTTAGGGATAACGCCCACCGGCTGGACCAACGACGACATGCCGGGACTAGGCGAGTATATTCCGTTCGAGCAGTGCGTGAGCGAGATGGCTCTGGCCGGCTTCGAGGGCTGCAGTGTAGGCCACAAGTTCCCCAAGGACACGAAGGTTCTGAAAGAGGAGCTAGAGCTGCGCGGGCTGCGGGTATCCGAGCCGTGGGCCAGCACCTTCTTCACGGCGAACGAGATGGAGCGGCAGACTTACGAGTTCTTCGATCGGCAGATGCGCTTTATTAAAGAGATGGGCGGCACAGACATCGTATTGGCCGAGCTGGGGCAAGCTGTCCACCAGCAGCCGGTCGCGGTGCTGCCCAACAAGCCGGTGTTCACGGAGGAGCAGTGGGATGCGTTGACCGAAGGTCTGCACGTGCTGGGCAAGCGGGCCGTCGAGAACGGCATGAGAATTTGCTACCACCACCACATGGGTACCGGCGTCCAGTACCGGAGTGAGGTGAACCGGTTGATGTCTTCGACCGACCCGGAGCTGGTAAACCTCCTATTGGACACCGGGCACCTGTACTGGGCAGGCGACGACCCATTGGACATGGCGCGGGCGTACGCCGACAGGATCAAGCATGTCCACCTTAAGGACATTCGCCAGGAGATTCTGAAAGAGTCCACGAGGCTAGGGCGCAGTTTCCTGGAATCGGTCGTAGCCGGGGTCTTCACGGTCCCCGGCGACGGCGTAATCGACTTCGAGCCGATACTTCAGGTGCTGGCCGACCATAACTATGAAGGGTGGCTGATCGTGGAGGCCGAGCAAGACGCGGCGAAGGCCGACCCTCTGCGATATGCCAAGAAAGCGCGTGCCTACCTGCGGGAAGTTATCGGATTTTAGCGTGAAGTCTTCGCCGAAGCATATCGAGCTGACCACGTCCGGCCTTTCCGCTGACGTCGCCCCGCACGGCGCGCAACTGATGTCGCTGAAGACCGCCGAAGGGCAAGAAC
>JALZDV010000361.1 GCA_030862345.1 Actinomycetota bacterium
CGCCCACAGCCCTCGCAACCAGGTCGAGGTCCGCCGAACCGAAGACGACTTGGAACGCCAAGCTGGCCTGATCGTCTTGAGCCTCCCGAAGGAACACATAGGGGCCGCTGCCGTCGGCTGGCGAGAGGATGCCATCGTGCTGTGCGCCCCACCTTTCCCCGAGGCGAAACCCGAGTGCGTCCCAGAATGCGACGCTTTGATCCCAGTCGCGAGTCTCCACGTACAGATGATGGACGCCGCTTGTCATTAGCGAAGGCTATGAGATGAGGTCGTTGCCGAGGAGGGGCGGCGACGACCCCCGTTATGCCGCCGGCGACGAGCAAGTGCTCTGCCGAGGCGACTCCGGAGGTCACGAGAGCCCGCACATAACCACAAGTTCTTCAGCGGTGGCCCCTGCCCCTGGTCGCCGGCGGTGGGGCTGTCCGGCGCGAGACTTCATGTCCGTGGAGTTTCAGCCGGTCAAGGTTCCGCTGCCGGATCGTGGACTGGTCTTCCGGTCCCTCGAGACTGCGGACCTTGAGGCGCTCGGAGCCTTTCACGCCGGGTTGTCGCCGCGGACTCGGGAGTTCTGGCACCGCCAGGCTGATGCTCGCACCTTGGCGGCGGAACACTGCGACGCGATCGATCGGTTTGACAAGCTTCGGCTCGTGGCCGATGACGGCAGGATGATCGTGGCCGTCTTCGAACTGAGCTTCTCGATCCCGGACGGAGACCGCCAGCGATTCGCTGCCTACGGCCTCAGATTGGACGAGAAGACTGACGCCCGGATCGGGCCATGTGTGCGAGACGACGAGCAAGGTTCGGGGCTCGCACCCCGCCTCTTGGCCGAGACGGCACGTATCGCAAGGCGCGAAGGCCGCAGCAGACTCATCCTCTGGGGCGGGGTCCAGCATGAGAATCTTCGTGCACGTCGGTTCTACGAGCGGGAGGGCTTCTCGGAGGTGGGCCGATCCGATTCAATCATCGACATGGTGCGCCTGATCTGATCGGACAGGCTTGGCGTATCCCACAAGCACGCCCCTCCGCGCCCGACATGGCAGCGCCCTGTCGCCGGCCGTGGGTGGCAGTCAGGACTATTGCGACGCCGTCGCCTAGGCGCCCCGTTCAGGAGCTGGCGCCGGCGGCTTCCGCAGCATCCACGCTGCTGTCTCGATCTTGCCCAGGATGAGATAGGGCTGCCAGTGCGACCAAGCGAGCCAGCGTTCGTACCATCTGGCCCCAAGTACTTGTTCGAACTCGAACCGGGCGCGGCGCATCTGGGCCACGCGGCAAAGCTGCTCGCTGATCTCGCTGGGGTCGACGGCCATCAGTGCCTCGGAGTACTCGGGTGACTTGGTCTCGAAGGCCACCACCTCAAGGCCGGTCTCCTTGATGGCGTCGTCAATCGGGGAACGGCCCAGGTTCCACCACGTAGGAGCGTCGAGCGCATCGAGGAACCATGCTCGCTCGGACGGTTCCAGCCGCGGCGTGGTCACCGCGGTGTAGAGCATCACCCCTCCCCCTGGGCGCAGGATACGAACGAACTCTGTGAGCACCGCCCGGGGCGATTCGAGCGTGGACATTGTGTCCCGACACCAGACGAGATCGACCGACCCTGTGTGCAGGGGCAGCACCTCGGCATCGACGACGACCGCCGGGACACCACGAGCGGCGCATTCGGAGAGGCCCTTCCGTGACAGGTCCAGGGCGATGCACCTGCATCCGTACTTGGCCATCAGCCTCTCGGACCAGAGGCCACCCCAGGCGCCGACGTCCGCAACGAGGTGCCCGGGCCCGACGCCCAGGACCGCCACGTCATCGACCAGGGTCTGAGACGCTGGCGGGGCGGCCAGATTCCGACGAGCGTCCTCCAGACGTTCGAAGGTGCTGACCATCTCGTCGCCGAACAGCTCGGCGGCAATGCCAAGTCCTTCCCGTGAGGTCATCCGGCGATCCTCGCGCTGACGGTCCGAGGCCCGGCCGCTTTTCGGGGGCGCTCCAGCGCATGCTCGTCCTTGGCGGTTGGGGGTCGCGTAGGAAACAGCCGCCACGTGCCCCGCTTGCATCCCAGAACGCCGTGGTCTGGCAGCGGGCTGACTGCCACCTACCGCCGGCTTCGGGTTCGGGATGCGGCTATGTATCCGTCCTGGACGATGATGCCGACATGGCGACGATCGATCTGCTGTCCTTCGGCATGTCCCGGCGGTACCAGGAGCTGCTGGATCGCTCCATGGACCTGTTCGTCGCCGATGAACGGGTCGTCGCGCTGTTCGTAGTGGGATCGGTCGGTCGTGGTGAGGCCGACGCATCATCGGACCTCGACCTTGTCGTCTCCACGGTCGACGACGATGCCCAACGCTCTCTCATCGACGACTGGCGCACGTGGGCGACGGCGATCACCCCTTGGGTCTATGGCAGACGCCTCGGTGACAGGGTGGTGAGCCTGGTGACGCAGGGGTGGGAGCGACTTGACGTCAGCGTGGTCTCGGCTGCATCGACGAACCGCATGATGTCGGGGCCGGCAACCAGCCTCTTCAACCGCGTCGGTGTCGACCCGCCGTCCTCACCAGCCGCCGGGGTACCCGACGCCGAGGGGCTGCGTGTCCGAGTCGAGAACTTCATCCGAGCCCTCGGGCTCCTCGTCACCGACCTCGAGCGCCAGGAATTCACGGTGCTGACTTGGGCCTCGGAGTTCATGATCCAGGAGCTCGTTGATCTCATGTTCCTGGCCGCTGGGAGGCCACGCAGGACGGTGAAGCGCATCTACGTCGATCTTCCGCAGGCCGACCGTGATGTCCTCCAGGGCATCCCTCGACCCTTACCCACCCGAGACGGGATCCTCGCGTCCCACCTCGCGACGGCCGCCGAGTACCTACCGCGGGCCCGAGCTCTTGTCGCTGCGACCGGTGGCGAGTGGCCAGAGACCTTCGAGCGCGCCACCGATGGTTACCTTCTCGAACATCTTGGCATTGGCCTACGCCCGGCAGCGCATGACGGCTGACCGAGCGTGGACAGCTGAGCATCGAAGTGTCCCCTTACGCCGAGCGCAGCGTCGGACCACCGCGTCCCCTACCGCCGGTCGGTGGACGACGCGAACCGACACGGATAGGCGTTCGCTGGGGTCTCCACCGACAACGGGGAGGCTCCAAGATGACTGCACTGATCCACATGCCCACGACCGAGGGCTCCGCCGACCAAGCGCGGCGCGTCGACGAGGCGGAGCGGGCCGCCGCGGCGTACCTCGCCCGCTACCAGGGTCGGACTCTGGATGCGTACAGGTACGACCTGCGGGCATTCTTTCAGTGGGCTGCCGACGAAGGACTCGTCATCTTGTCGGCGACGCGGCCCCAGGTCGAGCTCTACGTCCGGGCCATGGAGTCTCGTGGTCTCGCGGCGACCACCATCGACCGGCGGCTATCCACCGTCTGCGGCTTCTACCGCTTTGCCCACATCGACGGCCGGATCGCCTCCAACCCGGCCCAATACGTCCGCCGGCCCAAGGTTCACCCAAACGAAGCCCGTGGCCTCGACCGCTCGGAGCTTGGCTCGTTTCTTTTCGCCACCGAGCGCGTCGACCAAGCCCATGCCGCTCTTGCCGTCCTCCTCGGACTGAACGGCCTCCGGGTCAGCGAGGCCTGCTCGGCCGACATCGAGAACCTCGGCTTCGATCGGGGTCACCGGACACTGCGCATCGTCGGCAAGGGCAACAAGCCGGCGATCATCCCCCTGGTGCCCAGAACGGCGCGGACGATCGACCTGGCAATCGGGGAACGTACCGCTGGGCCGATCTTGCTGCGCCACGACGGCAGCCGGCTCGATCGCCGCACCGCGCACCGGTGGGTCCGTTCGACCGCCAAGCGAGCCGGCATCGGCCACGTGCACCCGCACATGCTGCGTGCGGCTTTCATCATGTGCGCTCCATTCGTCGTCTGTGACGAACACCTGGGCCACGTTGCCGGTCATGGTCACCAGATCGACCCGGAGCGCAGGAAGGTCCCCGGCGCCCCCGACCAGCCATCGCACGCGCTCAGCACC
>JALZDV010000414.1 GCA_030862345.1 Actinomycetota bacterium
GCGCCGCGGCGCCGGGCGAACCGGGTCCCGCGGGCTCTCTCCGCCTCACCGACAGCCTGCTGGGCAACCGTCAGCGCCTCGACCAGCTCGATGATGGCCATCGGGGCGTTGTCGCCCTTGCGGGCACCGATCTTGATGATTCTGGTGTAGCCGCCGGGGCGCTCGGCGTAGCGAGGGGCGATCTCGGCGAAGAGGTGATGCACGATCTCTTTGTCCCGGATCGTCTTCATGACCAGGCGACGAGCGTGCAGATCCTCGCGCTTGGCGATGGACACCAGGCGTTCGGCGTACGGCCGCAGCCGCTTGGCCCTAGCCTCCGTCGTACGGATCCTGCCGTGCTCGAACAGGGCCGTTGCCAGGTTGGCCAGCATCAACCGCTGATGGGCCGATGAGCCACCCATCCGGCGACCCTTGGTGGGCGTTGGCATGCGATCTCCTCTGCAATCGGCTACTGCGACCAGCAGCCGGCGTCCTGGTTGTCCTAACGGCCTGGTGCTTAGAGCTCTTCGGTCTCGGCGTAGTCGGTGTCGTCGACCGCCGCCGCAGAGCCTGGGCCCTCCGGAAAGCCCGGCCCTGCACCGCTGAACGTGCCGCCGAAGGTTTCGTCGTAGTCCGAGCCGAACGTCTCCACCCCGCCACCGCTGAAGCCGGCCGGCGAGTCCTTGAGCGCGAGTCCCATGGCGGCCAACTTCAGCTTGACCTCATCGATCGACTTCTGGCCGAAATTGCGAATGTCGAGCAGGTCGGCCTCACTGCGGGTCACGAGTTCGCCAACGGTGTGGATGCCCTCGCGCTTGAGGCAGTTGTAGGACCGCACGGTCAGGTCCATGTCCTCGATCGGCATGGAGAAGTTCGCGATGTCGGCGGCCTCGGACGGTGACGGGCCGACCTCGATGCCCTCCGCCTCGAAGTTCAGCTCCCGCAGCAGGCCGAACAGCTCGACCAGCGTGGCGCCCGAAGAGGCCATCGCATCACGGGGAGCCATCGACGGCTTGGTCTCGACGTCGACGACCAGCCGGTCGAAGTCGGTGCGCTGCTCGACGCGGGTGGCCTCGACGTTGTAGGTGACCTTGAGGACCGGGGAGTAGATCGAGTCGATCGGGATGCGCCCGATCTCCTGACCACTGGCCTTGTTCTGGGTGGCCGGGACATACCCGCGGCCACGCTCGACGACGAGTTCGACCTCGAGCTTGCCCTTCTTGTTGATCGTGGCGATGTGCAGGTCCGGGTTGTGTACCTCGACGCCGGCAGGTGCTGCGATGTCGGCTGCGGTGACGTCGCCGGGGCCTTGCTTGCGCAGGTACATGGTCACCGGCTCGTCCACGTCGCTGCTGACCACGAGACCCTTGAGGTTCAGAATCATCTCGGTGACGTCTTCCTTGACACCGGGAACGGTCGTGAACTCGTGCAGGACGCCGTCGATCCGGATGCTGGTGACGGCGGCACCGGGGATGGATGAGAGCAGGGTACGGCGAAGGGAGTTGCCGAGCGTGTAGCCGAAGCCGGGCTCGAGCGGCTCGATCGAGAACCGGGAACGGAACTCGTCGACAGTCTCTTCGCTGACGGTGGGGCGCTGGGTGATGAGCACAGTGGTTCTCCTTCTCAGGACTCGGGCGACCGCTATATGACGCCGCGAGGGTGGTGCTGTGGTGCGCCGCGCCCGGGCATCTGTCTACCCGAGGTGCAGATGAGCGCTACTTCGAGTAGAGCTCGACGATCAGCTGCTCCTGGACCTGGGTGTCGATGTTGGCCCGGAGCGGCAGCGAGTGGACCAGAATCTTGAGCTGAGAGCTGATGACCTCCAGCCAGGCCGGAATCGGCCGGCTGCCGGCGTTGGCCTGCGCGATGACGAACGGCGTCATGTCGTGTGACTTCTCGCGCACCTCGATGATGTCGTTGACACCGACCCGATAGGACGGGATGTCGACCTTGGAGCCGTTGACCAGGAAGTGCCCGTGCCGGACCAGCTGGCGAGCCATGTCCCGCGACATGGCGAAGCCGGCGCGGTAGATCACGTTGTCCAGCCGGGTCTCGAGGATCTGCAGCAGGTTCTCGCCGGTCTTGCCGCTCTTGCGGTTGGCCTCGGCGTAATAACCGCGGAACTGCTTCTCCAGGATCCCGTACACCCGACGGGTCTTCTGCTTCTCCCGCAGCTGCAGCAGGTACTCGCTGTCCTTGCTGCGGCCCCGGCCGTGCTCACCCGGCGGGTACGGGCGAATCTCGATCGGGCACTTCGGGCCTTCGCACTTGCTCCCCTTGAGGAACAGCTTGACCTTCTCCCGACGACAAAGGCGGCAGTCCGCCCCGGTGTAACGAGCCATATCCAATTTCCCCTAAACCCGGCGGCGTTTTTTGGGCCGGCAGCCGTTGTGCGGCTGCGGCGTCACGTCCGAAATTGAGCCCACTTCCAAGCCGGCGGCCTGCAGCGAGCGGATCGCGGTCTCGCGGCCAGAGCCTGGGCCCTTCACGAAGACGTCGACCTTGCGCATCCCGTGCTCCTGCGACTGGCGCGCGGCGCTCTCGGCGGCCATCTGCGCGGCGTACGGCGTGGACTTGCGCGAACCCTTGAATCCGACCTGACCCGATGACGCCCAGGCGATGACGTTGCCGTTGGGATCGGTGATGGACACGATCGTGTTGTTGAAGGTGCTCTTGATGTGCGCGGCGCCGTGCGCGATGTTCTTCTTTTCCTTGCGGCGCACCTTCTTGGCACCCGCGCGAGCCTTGGGAGGCATTGGACTCCTTAACGGGCCTTCTTCTTGCCGGCCATGGTCTTCTTCGGACCCTTGCGGGTGCGGGCGTTTGTCTTGGTGCGCTGGCCGCGTACCGGCAGGCCGCGGCGGTGCCGGATGCCCTGGTAGCAGCCGATCTCGACCTTGCGGCGAATGTCACCGGCCACCTCGCGGCGCAGGTCACCCTCGACTCGGAAGTGCTCGTCGATGTAGTCCCGGAGCTTGATCAGGTCCTCTTCGGACAGATCCTTGGCGCGCTGGTTCCCGTCGACCCCGGTGGCTGCAAGAGCCTCCTGGGAGCGGGTCTTTCCGACGCCGAAGATATAGGTGAGTGCGATCTCGAGCCGCTTCTCGCGGGGAAGATCGACGCCTGCCAGACGTGCCATGTGTAGGGGTTCTCCTGCTTTTGAGGTGGCTGAGTTCGAAGCGTTCTTGTCTGGGCGTCAGCCTTGGCGCTGCTTGTGCCGGGCGTTGTCGCAGATCACCATGACGCGCCCGTTACGGCGGATCACCTTGCACTTCTCGCAGATCTTCTTGACTGAGGGCTGCACCTTCACGACTGTCAGGGTCCTTTACTTGTACCGGTAGACGATGCGCCCGCGAGTGAGGTCATAGGGCGAGAGCTCTACGACCACTCGGTCTTCGGGCAGGATCCGGATGTAGTGCTGCCGCATCTTTCCGGAGATGTGTGCCAGGACCTTGTGTCCGTTCTCCAACTCCACCCGAAACATCGCGTTGGGCAGTGGCTCCACGACTCGGCCTTCGACCTCGATGGCACCGTCCTTCTTTGCCACAGCTCCGCGATCCTCCGCACAGTGGGTTGGTCCGGGACACGCCCACGCGCCAGCCTGGGCATGCACAATACGATCTCGACGAACTCGCAGAGGGCGCCCGAGACGATGCGGCCACAGCATGCCAAACGGGCGGCGCGAACGCCGTAGACCAGCATACGCGTAGGCGGGCAGACAGGCCAACCGGGGGCGGCTGAGCGTCGGGCCCGGTGTCTGCGACTCCGTGGTCGAGACTCTGGTGCTTACAACTCCTGTGCGCTGCCTGAGTCGGCTGCCCCCCGACGGGCAGCCCACCCGCCGATCGTCTGGAGGAGCAGCAGGGCCCCCCAGGGCCCAGCCACCCACAGCGGCCAGGGGTAGCCGAAGCCGCCTTTGCCGATCAGACCGACGACGAGCCAGATCACCACGCACAGCGTCACGACCGAGGCGTAGGTGCCCCACAGCCGCCAGATCCAGCTCGGCTCCTCGATCAGTGCCCGCCCGTGCCGGCCAGGAGGCATGACCTGCGCCATGTCCGGTCCGCCGGACCCCGGCCGCGCGGCAGTGGCCATGGGCAGATCCGCCGTCAGGTGCATCAGGTCCGAGGTGGTCTTCGCGCTATGGGCCGAGGCCACCCGCTGGTCGTACTCGTCGGGGTCCAGCCGTCCCTCGGCGAAGGCACGGCCAAGGCGCGCGACGGCCTGTTCGCGCTCCCGATCACCGATCCGCACTGCCGGGCGGGTGCCCGGCTCGCCGCGCCGGTCCGGCGACTCGGGCGTGGTCACCGCTCCAGCCTATCCGTGCCTCCCGATCTGCCGCGTCAACGAACAGGCCTCTACTCATGCAGGCGCGAGTCCTCGGGCGGAGACTTGGGGCGCTCAGCGATCGGGCGTCGTCAGCCTGGCGCCGACCGTGCTGACCAGGAGAACGGCTCCCCAGGGCCCAGCGACCCACATCGGCCAGAAGTATGGAAAGTCCAGCCCGTTGCTGATGCCGATGATGAGCCAGATCACCAGGTTGATCGCGACCACGCCCGCGTACACCAGCCAAGCCCGCCTGAGCGCACTCGGCAGCGGTGCGCCCTGCCCTGCTGGCCGCAGGGGAGCACTATCGCGGCTTCTGGGCCGCGCTGCGGCAGCCGCTGACCCGGAATGTTCCTGAGGCAGATCCGCCGTCAGGTGCAACAGGTCGCTGGCGGTCTTCGCCGCGTACGCCGAGGCAACCCGCTCGTCGTACTCGGCCAAGTCCAGTCGGCCCTCAGCGAAGGCCCGGCCCAAGTGCGTGACAGCCTGCTCACGCTCACGATCACCGATCCGGACGGCTGGCCGGCGATCAGGCTCGCTGGGCCCTTCCGGCAGGTCGGGGTTGCTCACTCCCCCACCCTAACCATGGAGTGAACGCCACTGCCCGTGTGCGCACATGTCCTACTTGGCTCGGGACGTCCACGGCCGCGGCAGGACAAACTTGCGCCAAGTGGCGTCGGATCGTAGAAGGTGAGCCGGTGCAGGGCTAGATGGCGATCTCGACGTTGTGCGTCGCCAGGCCGGCTTGGCCCCCGTCGTGGGCTGTGGTGACCAGGGGTCCGTCAGCGGTAATGGCCACGGTGTGTTCGAAGTGCGCTGCCAGGGAGCCGTCCTTGGTTACGACGGTCCAGCCATCGGGCAATTCCACCGTGCCGGGATTGCCGATCGTGACCATGGGTTCGATGGCCAGGCACAGCCCGGGGATCAGCCGCGGTCCGCGACCGGGGCGGCCGAAGTTGAGGACGTGTGGGTCCTGATGCATCTCCGTACCTATGCCGTGCCCACCGTAGTGATCAACGATCCCGTAGTGATGGGCGTGCGAGCGCACGGATGCCTCGACCGCGTGGCTGATGTCGGTCAGCCGACCGCCGGCCACGGCACGCGATAGCCCGGCCCACATCGACGCCTCGGTGACCGCCATCAGCTCGAGAACCTCCGCGGCCACCTCGCCGACCGCCACACTGATGGCGGAATCCCCGTGATAGCCGTGGTAGATCGCGCCGCAGTCCAGCGAGATGACATCACCCTCTTCGAGGATTCGCCGATTGTTCGGGATCCCGTGCACGATCTCGTCGTTGACCGATGCGCACACCGTCTTGGGAAAACCCCGATAACCCAGGAACGAGGGCACTGCTCCGGCACCGCGGATCACCTTCTCGGCGATCGCATCGAGTTGGCCGGTGCTGACGCCGGGTGCCACCGCCGCGCGCATGGCGGCCAGCGCGTCGGCCACGATCAAACCTGCTGAGCGCATCAGTGCAATCTCTTCGGCAGTCTTGATCTGGATCATGCGGATAGTGCCTCTCTTAGCGCCTGAACGGCTCGCAACGTCACCTGGTCGACGGTTCCCACAGCATCGATCACCGCGAGCAGACCCAGGTCAGCGTAGAAGCCCACCAGTGGCTCGGTTTGCTCGCGGTAGACCTGCAAGCGCCTACGGATCGTCTCGGGCTGATCGTCGTCGCGCTGCGACAAGCCGCTACCGCACTCGTCACACCTATTCTCCACCAACGTGGGGTCGTAGACCACGTGCCAGATCCGCCCACACCCTTGGCAGGTCCGTCGTCCGGACAGCCGCCGGATAAGCTCCTCGTCGTCTGGCTTCATCTCCAGGACGACGTCGAGGTTCTCGTCCAACTCGGCCAGCGTCTTCTGTAGCTGCTCTGCCTGGACCAAGGTGCGTGGAAAGCCGTCGAGGATGAACCCGGCATGGGCGTCGGGCTTGGCCAACCGATCACGGACCATGGCCACGGTGATCTCGTCGGGCACCAGGTCCCCGGCGTTCATGAACGTCTTCGCCTGCTGGCCCAGCTCGGTCATCTCGCTGACGTTCTCCCGAAAGATGTCTCCGGTGGACACGTGCGGAATCTGGAGCCGCGCCGCGATGAGCTGCGCTTGGGTTCCTTTGCCAGCGCCCGGCGGGCCGACCAGGACGACATGCACCTAATGCCGCCTGATTCGACGTGGGCACGGCACTATCGCAAGAGCCCTTCGTAGTTGCGCATTCGCAACTGGTTCTCGATCTGCTTCACGGTCTCCAGGCCCACCCCGACCATGATCAGCACGGCCGTTCCGCCGAAGGGGAAGTTCTGGTTGTTCTGGCTGTCGGTCACGGCCAGCAGCAGGTTCGGCAGCACCGCCACGATGCCCAGGTACAGCGAGCCGGGCAGTGTGATCCGGGACAGCACGAACTGCAGGTACTCCGCAGTCGGACGCCCGGGCCGGATGCCGGGAATGAAGCCGCCGTAGCGCTTCATGTCATCGGCGCGGTCCTCGGGGTTGAACGTGATCGAGACGTAGAAGTAGGTGAAGAACACGATCAGGGCGAAGTACACGGCGATGTGCACCGGCGAGGACTGGTCGATGATGTAGTTCTCGAAGAAGAGCCGGACCGGCCCGGTCTCATCGCCCTGCAGCTGGGTCAGCAATTGCGGCAGATAGAGCAGGGACGAGGCGAAGATGACCGGAATGACACCAGCCTGATTGACCTTCAACGGCAGGTACGTCGACGTGCCGCCATACATTCGGCGCCCGACCATCCGCTTGGCGTACTGCACCGGGATCCGCCGCTGGGCCTGCTCGACGTAGACCACCGACGTGATCACCACCAGGGCCAGGACGCAGACCAGGAAGAAGACGAATCCACCGCGGTCCTCGAGGATGGCGCCCCCCTCGGCCGGCATCCGGGCGGCGATCGAGGTGAAGATCAGCAACGACATCCCATTGCCGACGCCCTTCTCGGTCAGCAACTCGCCGAACCACATGATCATGGCCGTACCGGCGGTCAGCGCCACCACCAGGATGACCTGGTTGAGGATTGAATCGTCCGGGATGATGTCGAGGGTGCAGCCGGGGAACAGCTGCCCGCTCCTGGCCAGCGCCACGACGGCCGTGGATTGCAGGACCGCCAGCGCGATCGTCAGGTAACGGGTGTACTGGGTCAGTTTTTGCTGGCCTGCTTGGCCCTCTTTCTTCAGCTGTTCGAAACGCGGGATGACGACCACCAGCAGCTGGACGATGATGCTGGCGGTGATGTAGGGCATGATCCCCAGCGCGAAGACCGACAGGCGCAGCAGCGCACCACCGGAGAACAGGTTGACCAGGGAATAGATGTCCCGGTCCTCACCGGCCTCGGCGACCTCGATACAGGAGTTGATCGCGGTGACCGACACCCCGGGCCCGGGGATCGTAGTGCCGAGCCGGTAGAGCGCGATGATGAACAGCGAGAAGAGAATCTTCTTGCGAAGATCAGGCGTCCGGAACGCCGCGGCGAACGCCTGAAGCACGTGTCCTCCTGGAGCTTGCGGTCTAGCGATAATAGCGTTCAGCCCCTCTTGGCCCGGCGACGGGCGGGAAGACGGGGCTGTGCTCGTTACAGCGTGGTCGTGCTGCCTCCGGCAGCAGTGATCTTCTCCTTGGCGCTGGCCGAGAACGCATGCGCGGTGATCCGTAACGCCACCGCGCTCAGTTCGCCGGTGCCGAGGACCTTGATCGGCTGGTTTCCGCGTACGGCACCTGCCGCGACGAGCTCGTCGGGTCCGATCTCCCCACCATCGGGGAACAGGGACGCGAGCCGGTCCAGATTGACGACCTGGAATGGGATCTTGTTCCGCGGCGTGAACCCCGACAGCTTGGGCAACCGCATGTGCAGCGGAGTCTGGCCACCCTCGAACCGCGCCGGAATGTTGCGCCGCGCGCCCTGACCCTTGGTGCCGCGGCCGGCCGTCTTGCCCTTGCCGGCCGCACCGCGGCCGACCCGGATCTTCTTCTTGTGCGAACCCGGTGCCGGGCGAAGATGGTGCAGCTTGATCGTCATGCCTACTCGACCTCCTCGACCGCGACCAGATGCGGCACGGTAGCCACCATGCCACGGATCTCTGGACGGTCCTCTTTCACGACCACATCATGGATGCGCTTGAGACCGAGCGAGCGAAGCGTCTGCCGCTGATTGGGCTTGCTGCCGATCTTCGAGCCGGTCTGGGTGATCTTCAGCCTGGCCACAGTCAGGCCCCCGCCGCACGGGCACGCAGCATGGCTGCCGGGGCAACGTCCTCGAGCGACAGACCGCGGCGGGCCGCGATCTCCTCGGGACGGACCAAACCCTGCAGCGCGGCCACGGTGGCGTGCACGATGTTGATCGGGTTGGACGAGCCCAGGCTCCTGGACAGCACGTCGTGGATGCCGGCGCACTCGAGCACGGCGCGCACCGGTCCACCGGCGATGACGCCGGTCCCCGGACTGGCCGGCTTCAACAGCACGACGCCGGCGGCTGCCTGCCCCTGGATGGCGTGCGGGATCGTCCCGGCGATACGCGGAACCTTGAAGAAGCTCTTCTTCGCATCCTCCACACCCTTGGCGATGGCGGCAGGTACCTCCTTGGCCTTGCCGTAACCGACACCGACCTGGCCGTCACCGTCTCCGACGACCACGAGTGCGGTGAAGCTGAACCGCCGGCCACCCTTGACGACCTTGGCCACCCGGTTGATGGCAACTACGCGCTCGAGGTGGGTTGACTTCTCAGCCCCGGCCCGACCGCCGTCGCGGCGGTCGCGGCGTTCTCCGCCGCCTGCCCCGCGTCGCTGTGGTCCTGGCATCAGAAAGCCCCTTCGGTGTCGTCGCGTACGAACAGTTGTTGCGTCATCAGAACTGCAGACCACCTTCGCGGGCTCCGTCGGCCAGGGCTGCAATGCGCCCGGCATAGGCGTTGCCCCCACGGTCGAGGACCACCTTGTCGATCCCGGCGGCCTTGGCCCGCTCGGCGATGAGCGCGCCGACCTTGCGGGCTCGAGCGCTCTTGTCGCCGTCCTTATCGGCCAGCCCCATCGTCGAGGCACTGACCAACGTGGCACCGGCGATGTCGTCAACCAGTTGTACGTGGATGTGCCGGGTGGAGCGGTTCACCACCAGACGGGGGCGTTCGGGCGTCCCGCTGACCTTCCTGCGCAGCCGGTTGTGCCGGCGGGCACGGGCCAGCCGACGCCTTGTCGAGGTATCCTTCCCGACCGGCTTGAGCCGCTGAGAATCTGTCTGCGTTGCCATCATTACTTCCCTGTCTTCCCGACCTTGCGCTTCACGTTCTCGCCCGAGTACCGGACGCCCTTGCCCTTGTACGGCTCGGGTTTGCGCAGTTTGCGGATGTTGGCCGCGACCTCGCCGACCTGCTGCTTGTCGATGCCCTGAACGCTGAACCGGGTCGGCGCCTCGACATTGAAGCTGATGCCCTCCGGCGGCCGTACGACCACCGGGTGGCTGAAGCCGAGCGCGAACTCCAGGTCCGAGCCACGAGCCATGACTCGGTAGCCGACACCCACGATCTCCAGAGACTTGGTGTAGCCCTCGGTGACACCGATGACCATGTTGGCCACCAGGGTCCGGGAAAGCCCGTGCAGGGCCTTTGACTCCCGCTCGTCGTCGGGGCGCTGGACCAGGATCTGGCCGTCCTCACCCTTCTCGACCGTGATCGGCCTGGCGACAGTGTGGGTGAGCGTCCCCTTGGGGCCCTTGACTGTGACCGTCGCGCCGTCGATGGCGACATCGACACCACCCGGCACGGGTACGGGGAGCTTTCCGATTCGAGACATGTTCGATCCCTACCAGACGTAGGCGAGGACTTCCCCGCCCACCTTCTGCTTGGTCGCCTGTTTGTCGGTGAGCAGTCCCGTGGAGGTAGAGATGATCGCAACCCCGAGACCACCGAGCACCTTCGGCAGGGACGTGGCCTTCGCGTAGACCCGCAGGCCTGGCTTGGAGATCCGACGCAGACCGGCGATGCTGCGCTCCCGATTCGGCCCGTACTTCAGGTCGATCACGAGTTCACGACGGGTCGCGCCGTCCTGCTCGACCGAGTTGACCTTCCAGCCGGCGATGTACCCCTGTTGCTCGAGGATCTCAGCAATGTGGGTCTTGATCTTCGACGAGGGCATGGCTGCCGAGTCGTGATATGCGCTGTTGGCGTTGCGCAGACGGGTGAGCATGTCCGCGATGGGGTCGGTCATCATGAGCGGGGTGCCTTTCTCGACCGGTTCCGCGGATCCGCGGCCTGGCCGAATTCGGTGGTGCTACGAGGTGAGTGGTTCACCAGGAGGATTTCGTCACGCCGGGAAGTTCGCCGGCGTGCGCCATCTCCCGCAGGCAGATCCGGCACAGGCCGAACTTGCGGAAGACCGCGTGCGGGCGACCGCAACGCTGACAGCGGCTGTAGCCGCGGACCTCGAACTTGGGCTTGCGGTTCGCCTTGTTGACGAGCGCCTTCTTGGCCATCGCTCAGTTCTCCTGCATCAGTCGGTGCGGAACGGGAAGCCGAGCGCCTTGAGTAACGCCCGCCCCTCGTCGTCGTTGCGCGCGGTGGTGACCAGCGTGATGTCCATGCCGCGCTGACGGTCGATCGAGTCCACGTTGATCTCGTGGAACATGGACTGCTCGGTCAGACCGAAGGTGTAATTGCCGTGCCCGTCGAACTGTCGAGGCGAGAGCCCCCGGAAGTCCCGGATCCGGGGCAGGGCCAGACTCAGCAGACGGTCCAGGAACTCCCACATCCGGTCACCGCGCAAGGTGACCTTCGCCCCGATCGGCATGCCCTCCCGAAGTTTGAACTGCGCGATGGACAGCCGAGCCCGGACGACCTGCGGCTTCTGCCCGGTGATCGCGGTCAGGTCGCGTACGGCACCGTCCATCAGTTTGCTGTCGCGGGCTGCCTGGCCGACCCCCATGTTGACCACGATCTTGGTGATCCTGGGGATCTGCATGACGTTGCCGAGCTGGAACTGTTCGCGCAGCGCCGGAGCGATCTCCTCCGCGTAGCGCGCCTTGAGCCGCGGGAGAGCCCGCTGGCCCGTGGCCGAGGTGTCTGTGGTGGTGGTCATGAGATGTCCTTCTTGCCGCGGCGCGAGGTACGCACCTTGTTGCCGTCCTCGTCGTGGCGGTAGCCGATCCGGGTCGCTGTCCCGTCGGAGTCGACGACCATCACGTTCGATACATGGATCGGCGCCTCCTGGGTCACGATGCCGCCCTGCTGGGAACCCCGCCGGCTCATGCTCATCTTGGTGTGCTTGCGGACCCGGCCGACGCCCTCGACGATGACCTTCGAGGTCTCCGGAAAGGCTGCGATGACCTTGCCCTTGACGCCCTTGTCCTTGCCGGCCAGAACGACGACCGTGTCGCCCTTCTTGACCTTCATCGGCGGCGCCTTCTTCAGGGCTGCCCTGGCTGGCTTGGCTCCTGACATGGTCTACAACACCTCCGGGGCGAGCGAGATGATTCGCATGAACTTCTTGTCACGCAGCTCACGACCGACCGGACCGAAGATGCGCGTGCCGCGGGGGTCCCCTCCATCGCGGATGATCACCGCGGCGTTCTCGTCGAACCGGATATAGGACCCGTCCGGTCGGCGACGCTCCTTGACCGTACGGACGATGACCGCCTTCACGACGTCACCCTTCTTGACGCCGGCACCTGGCAACGCGTCTTTGACGGTCGCCACGATGACGTCGCCGATGCCGGCGTAGCGCCGACCGGAACCACCGAGCACCCGGATGCAAAGGATTTCCTTTGCTCCGGTGTTGTCGGCGACTCGCAGTCGCGACTCCTGCTGGATCACGTCACTCTCCTACTACTTCTACGCTGACTAGCCATGCTGGACCGGCCTCTGGACGAGGTGGACTCAGCGGGCCTTCTCGACGATCTCGACCAGTCGCCACCGCTTGGTGGCCGACTGCGGGCGGGTCTCCATGATGAGAACCCGGTCACCGATGCCGGCGTCGTTGGTCTCGTCGTGGGCCTTGAGTTTGCTGGTACGGCGAAGGATCTTGCCGTACAACGCGTGCTGGACCCGGTCCTCGACGGCGACGACGATGGTCTTGTCCATCTTGTCACTGACCACGAGTCCCACCCGCGTCTTGCGGAAGTTCCGGGTGACCGCGCCGTTGGATGGGCCAGCCCCCTCGGTCCGGAAGTCTGTCTGGCTCACTGCTGGATCCTTTGTCTTGTCACTCATTGGCCGACCGCACTGAGTCCGGTGCCTTCTCCAGGCCCAGCTGGCGACCACGCATGATCGTGTACATCCGGGCGATGTCGCGACGTACGGCGTTGAGCCGCTGATTGCTGTCCAGCTGCCCGGTCGCACCCTGGAAGCGCAGGTTGAACAGCTCCTCCTTGGCTTCACGCAGCCGCAGTTCGAGCTCGTCGTCGGCGAGCTCACGGAAATCGTTGGGGTTGGTTCCGGCGGCCATCAGAAGTCCACTCCCTCACGGGTCACGAAGCGACACTTCATCGGCAGCTTGTGGATCGCCCGGCGCATCGCCTCCCGGGCGATGTCCTCGGGCACGCCGGCGAGCTCGAACATCACCCGTCCGCGCTTGACGTTGGCCACCCACCACTCGGGCGAACCCTTGCCGGAACCCATCCGGGTCTCGGCCGGCTTCTTGGTCAGCGGACGGTCCGGGTAGATGGTTATCCAGACCTTCCCGCCACGCTTGATGTGGCGGGTCATCGCGATCCGGGCGGACTCGATTTGCCGGTTGGTCACATAGGCGGACTCGAGGGCCTGGATGCCGAACTCGCCAAAGTTGACGCTGGTCCCACCGGAGGCGGCGCCGGTTCGGCTGGGGTGATGCTGTTTGCGATGTTTCACCTTGCGCGGAATCAACATCGGGTCAGCCCTTCGTCTCATCTGCGGGCTCCGCAGGAGCAGCCTTGGGGGGCGGCGGCTTTGGAGCGGTCGGTCGTGGACCGGCGGGCTTCGGCGAGGCAGCCTTTGGTGCGGCCTTGGCTGGTGCCACCTCGGCGGAGGCAGCTTCAGGAGCGGTCGCCTCAGGTGCGGCCTCTTCAGGTGCGGCGGCCTCGGGCGCAGCCGCCTCAGGGGCAGCCGCCTCTGGGGCAGCCGCCTCAGGGGCAGCCGCCTCAGGGGCGGGAGCATCCGCTGGTGGCTCGACCGGTGCCTCAGATTCAGCAGCGTCACGCTGGGAGTCGATGTCCAGGCCCGGCTCGGCAACCAGTTCGGTCGTCGCGGCATCGAGGTCCTCCGCCGGCTCGCCACCGGCTGCGGCCCGACCGGCCTCTGTTCCCGCGGCGGTGGTGCCGGTGGAACCGGATCGACGCGGACGCACCGGGCGGTCCCGGCGCTGCCCGCGGATGGCCGCAGCCTCGGCGGCATCCCGCTCGGCGCGAGAACCGCTGACATCGCCCTTGTAGATCCAGACCTTGACCCCGATCCGGCCGAAGGTCGTCTTGGCCTCGTACAGGCCGTAGTCGATGTTGGCGCGCAGCGTGTGCAGCGGGACCCGACCCTCGCGGTAGAACTCCGAGCGGGACATCTCCGCACCGCCGAGGCGTCCGGAGCACTGCACCCGGATGCCCTTGACGTTCGGGCTCTTCAGCGCCGACTGCATCGCCTTGCGCATGGCCCGGCGGAAGCTGACCCGGCTGGACAGCTGCTCGGCGACGCCCTGGGCGACCAGTTGCGCGTCGGACTCGGGGTTCTTCACCTCGAGGATGTTCAGCTGGACCTGCTTACCGGTCAGCTTTTCGAGTTCGCCGCGGATCCGGTCGGCCTCGGCTCCACGCCGGCCGATGACGATGCCGGGTCGGGCGGTGTGGATGTCGACCCGGACCCGGTCGCGGGTGCGCTCGATGTCGACCCGAGAGATTCCGGCGCGCTCCATGCCCGTGGACATGAGCTTGCGGATCGACACGTCTTCCTTGACGTAGTCGGAGTACAGCTTGTCGGCGAACCACCGGGACTTGTACTCGGTGGTGATCCCGAGCCGGAACCCGTGTGGATTGACCTTCTGACCCACTAGCGGGTCCTCCCCTTCGAACTACCGGTGCTGGTGGCGGACTTTCGCCGGCCACGTCGAGAGACCTCTTCGGTGGCGATGGAACTGACCTCGATCGTGATGTGCGAGGTCCGCTTGTTGATTCGGAAGGCTCGACCGCGGGCTCGCGGCCGGAACCGCTTGAGGGTCGGACCTCCGTCGACGAAGGCTCCGCTGATGACCAGCGAGTCCGGCTCAACCTTCAGGTTGTGCTCGGCGTTGGCCATCGCGCTGGCCAGCACCTTGGCGACCGGCTCGCTGGCGGCCTGTGGGGCGAAGCGCAGCATCGCCAGCGCCTCTTCGGCCGGCTTGTAGCGGATCAGGTCCACGACGCGGCGGGCCTTTGTCGGCGTCACGCGTACAAACTTCGCGGTTGCCTTGGTGCTAGTGCTCTCGGTACCTGGACTAGTCATGGACGCAGCCCTCAGACTCGCCGGGCGCGGCGGTCGTCGCGGATATGGCCACGGAACGTCCGGGTCGGGGCGAACTCGCCCAGTTTGTGGCCGACCATGGCCTCGGTCACGAAGACTGGGACATGCTTGCGCCCGTCATGCACGGCGATGGTGTGGCCGAGCATGTCAGGGATGATCGTCGACCGACGGGACCAGGTCTTGATCACGTTCTTGGTGCCCTTCGTGTTCTGTCCGTCCACCTTCTTGATCAGGTGGTCGTCCACGAACGGACCCTTCTTGAGCGAGCGAGGCATAGTGGTTAACGCTTCTTTCCGGTACGGCGGCGTCGGATGATCATCGAGTCGCTTGGCTTGCGGCGACGGGTACGGCCCTCGGGCTTGCCCTTGGGATTGACCGGGTGCCGGCCACCTGAGGTCTTGCCCTCGCCGCCACCGTGCGGGTGGTCGACGGGGTTCATGGCCACCCCCCGTACGGAGGGACGCTTGCCCTTCCAGCGCATCCGGCCGGCCTTGCCCCAGTTGATGTTGGACTGTTCGGCGTTGCCGACCTCTCCGACGCTTGCGCGGCAGCGGACGTCGACGTTGCGGATCTCCCCGGAAGGCATCCGCAGTTGGGCGTGCTTGCCTTCCTTGGCCACCAGCTGAACGCTCGAACCCGCAGAGCGGGCGACCTTGGCACCGCCGCCGGGCCGGAGCTCGATCGCATGTACGACCGTGCCGACCGGGATGTTGCGCAGCGGCAGGTTGTTGCCCGGCTTGATATCGGCGCGCGGGCCACACTCGACCGTGTCGCCCTGGCGCAGCCGCGCCGGTGCGAGGATGTAGCGCTTCTCGCCGTCTGCGTAGTGCAGCAGCGCGATGCGTGAGGTGCGGTTCGGGTCGTACTCGATGTGCGCGACCTTGGCCGGCACGCCGTCCTTGTCCGCGCGGCGGAAATCGATCAACCGGTAGGCGCGCTTGTGGCCACCACCCTGGTGCCGGGCGGTGATCCGGCCGTGGACGTTGCGCCCACCCTTGTTGTGCAGCGGCCGGACCAGCGACTTCTCCGGAGTGGTCCGGGTGATCTCGGCGAAGTCGGCCACGCTCGAGCCGCGGCGGCCCGGCGTGGTCGGCTTGTACTTGCGAATAGCCATCGAAGCTCTCTTGTCCCTTCCGCTCCGGCCGCCTAAGCG
>JALZDV010000463.1 GCA_030862345.1 Actinomycetota bacterium
GCCTTCGGGTGACCCGGCGCGCGACCACGTCCGGGCCCAGTCCGAGGCCGGAGAGCAAGGCACGCACCCGGCGTTCTATCTCGTCGCGCACCGCGCGCACCGCAGCCACGTCGAGCCCGGCGGGATCATCCAGCACCCAGTCCTCGTAGCGCTTGCCGGCAAAGACCCGACACGCGTCCCCACATCCCATGGTGACGACGACGTCGGCTTCCCGGACCACCTCCTCGGTCCAGGCCTTCGGCGATTCTGCGGAGATGTCTATGCCGAGCTCAGGCATCGCCTCGATAGCGGCCGGGTTGACCTCGTCTGCGGGCTCCGAACCGCCGGACCAAGCCACGGCGGCCTCACCGGCCAGAGCGGTGAAGAACCCCATCGCCATCTGGGACCGGCCGGCATTGTGCACACACAGGAACAGGACAGCCGGCTTGTCGTCCGTCACCAGATGCTCCTGGACATGGTCACGGGTTGCCGACCAGCTGCATGACTACGAAGATCGGCACCGAGGCTGGGGCGATGCCGGCAAAGGTGTCCGAGAACATCCGGACCGTGGTGACAGCCGGGTTGGCGAAGCTGGTGGAGCTGGTGAACCAGTAGGCGGCGGTGATGTAGCCGCCTACGGCATAGGCGACCCGGTCGGACCGGCCGGAGCGGGCGGTGCCGAAGATGACCAGGAGCAAGCCGAGCCGCGATGAGCGCGACAGCCTGTGCGGTCGTGATCGCCCCGAAGACTCGTTCGATCAGGGTGAGGACCGGGTTGAACGCCGCCGAGACCGGTTGCAGGGCCAAGATCAGCGCGACCAGCGCGGTTTGACGGCCCGGACGATGGCGCCGTGCATCCCGGGAGCGGCCTCGTGCGTGAAGTCCACCGAGGCATCGACGAAACCAGCCGCAGCAAGCCCGTCAAGGTATTCGGTCCGGCTCAGCGCGCCGGCGATACACCCGACGTAGGAACCACGTTCGGCTCTCTGTGTCGGAGTCACATCATCCTGGGCCACGACGTCGGAGACGCCGATCCGTCCGCCGGGCGCCAACACCCGGAACATCTCGGTGAGAACTGCCGGTTTGTCCGTGGACAGGTTGATCACACAGTTGGAGATGACCACGTCCACCGAGGCGTCGGGAAGCGGGATGTCCTCGATCGTGCCCTTGACGAACTCCACGTTGCTCGCGCCGGCTTGGACAGCGTTCGATCGGGCCAGTTCCAACATCTCGTCGGTCATATCGACGCCGTACGCGAAGCCACTCTCTCCGACCCGCCGGGCGGAGAGCAGGACGTCGATCCCGCCGCCGGAACCGAGGTCCAGAACTCGCTCACCGGCGTGCAGGTCGGCCACTGCGATCGGGTTTCCACAGCCCAGGCTGGCCGCGAGCGCATCTGGCGGCAGCTCACCCTGCTCGGCCGCGGAGTACAGGCCGGCACCGAAGGATTCGTCGAGCTCCAGTGCCGCCGCTCCGGCAGCAGTCGTTGGCTCCACGGTCGCCGCGGGGTCGCAGCAGGTACTCCGCTGCACGCCAGATGCGTCGCCACAACTGGCTCGTTGTCCGCTGGTCACCGCATCCGCCGCCGCCGCGTAGCGTTCCCGCACCTGCTCACGCAGCTGATCTGTGTCTTGCACCGTCATGGTCTCTCCTGCGTCTCATTGATGGTTGTCGATGGATGAACTATGCCTCAGCGCATCGATTGCTGTCAATATGTGGGATGCTCAAGTCATGACGTTGACCACGCAGGACGCAATCCAGCCAGATGCCCTGCAACTGCTGGTTGATTGCTGCTCGCCGGTTACGGGGCAGGTGATGGACGCGACGCAGGCCGAGGCGCTGGCCGGGGTACTGAAGGCGATTGCCGAACCGACCCGGCTCCGGCTGCTCTCCCTCGTCGCCGCGCACGCGGGCAATGAGGCGTGCGTCTGCGACCTCACCGATCCGGTCGGGCTGTCCCAACCGACGGTCTCACACCACCTGAAGGTTCTGGTCGATGCCGGCCTGCTCGGTCGCGAACAGCGCGGGCGTTGGGCCTACTACCGACTGATTCCTGATGCTCTGCAGACCCTCGCGCAGCTGCTGGCAGCGACGACGAACTCAGCCCGTTAGACCGATCCGCGGCTGACTGGACGAGTGGTCCGCTGTCTAGCCCTTGATCGCTGAGTAGCGGTCGAGGGCGATTTGGCGTTCGGCGGCGTGGTCGACGATGCGCTCGGGATAGCCCGGCGGCAGCCCGCCGGGCAGGTCCCAGGGCTCATGGATGTTGCCGTCCTGCCCTCCGGCAACACCGCGGAGCTCGCTCACATACCTGCGGACGTAGTCGCCGTTCGGATCGAACTTCCTGCCCTGCAGCACCGGATTGAACACCCGGTAGTACGGCGCGGGGTCGGTGCCGCATCCGGCAACCCATTGCCAGCCATGCTGATTGGATGCCAGGTCCCCGTCGACGAGATGCTGCATGAACCACCGCGCCCCGCGCGTCCACTCCTGGTGCAGATCCTTCACCAGGAACGAGGCGACGAGCATCCGTACCCGGTTGTGCATCCACCCTTCGGCCTTCAACTGGCGCATCCCGGCATCGACCATCGGGTAACCGGTCCTGCCCTGCGTCCACGCGGTGAATTTCTGTTCGGCAGCCGGTCCAGTGCTGTAGGTCATGGTCTTGAACTGCGGCTGGAGGTAGTCGCGTGCCGAATCCGGCTGGTGCCACAGGACATCGGCGTAGAACTCCCGCCAGGCGAGTTCGTTGATGAACGTCCGAGCCCCGGAGCTGTTGTCACCTGCCAGGTCCACCAGCAACGTCCGCGGATGAATGCAACCCAGATGCAGGTATGGCGAGAGCCGGCTCGTACGGTTCAAATCCGGTCGGTTACGTTCGGTGGAATAGCGGGCGATGTTCTGCTCTAGGAATGAGCGCCACATGTGTCGCGCTGAGTTCTCTCCTGGCGCTGGTAGCGCCGTAGCCGATTCCTCCGGTGTGGCGGGCAGTCCATCGCCGTGCACACCAGCCGACCACGGGATGGATCGCGGGGTGATAGCCGGCGCTGGCCAGCCGTGCGCTCGCCAGGCCTTGGCGAACGGGGTGAACACCCGGTACGGCCCGCCGTCCGGTTTGCGGACCCGACCAGGGGACACGGCATAGGCCGAGCCGGTGGTCACCAGCGGCGTACGGCCAAGCGCTTGGTCGACCCGGAGGTCACGCCGACGCCCGTACGGGCCGGTATCAGCGGCGATGTGCACACTGTTGGCGCCGAGTTCCGCGGCGAGCCTCGGGACGACGTGCGCCGGGTCGCCGTGGCGTACGACGAGGTTGTTGTCCATCACCGCGTTGAGTTTCTCGAGGCAGCCGATCAAGAACGTCCTGCGTGGCCCCCCGGCCGGCTTCCACAGCGCGGGATCAAGGACGAATACCGGTACGACCTGGCCGCCGCCGGCTGCGTCGAGGGCGGCGACCAGTGCTGGGTTGTCCGCGAGGCGCAGATCGCGGCGGAACCACATGATCGAGGCTGCGGGCATGTCTCGACCCTAGATATGGCTGTGGCGGTGCGCTTGCCCCCGAGGGCAGTCAGGCAGCAGACCAGCTCAGCTCACCCGGCCGGGATGGCCACCGGAATGGATGCGAAGGCGCCCAGGGTGTCGAAGGTGACGCCATCCGGCGCGGGGCCGACGCCTCCGAAACCGAGTGTTCCTTCGGTGAAGTCGGCCGGGACCTCGAACGCGATGGCGATCAGGCCCGGATCGTCGTCGAGGTCCCCAGCTGGCAGGACCGTCCCGTCCGGCAGACGCAGTGTCCAGAAGACCGGGTCGAACTGCCCAGGCTCCCCTTCGCAGTTCAGCACCGTGGTCAGGTCCAGAAAGGCACGGTTGGGTGCTGACGGGGCCCTGGTGTTCCCGGGACCGGCGAAGTAC
>JALZDV010000478.1 GCA_030862345.1 Actinomycetota bacterium
CCGGCCGTTGCGCTGACGGTGACCCGCACGGCCCTTGATGCTGATCGGGACGCCGGCCGAGGTACCCGTCCTGACCTGCCCCCCGCACCACACTTCGAGCCGGTGCCAGATCTGGCGGAGGTCTGGGGAGCCCTGGTCACGGGGCTGCGCGACTATGTCCAGAAGAACCGATTTCAGTCGGTCATCCTGGGCCTGTCAGGTGGGATCGACTCAGCCCTCGTCGCCGCGTTGGCGACCGATGCCATCGGCGCTGAGCGGGTGTACGGCGTGTCCATGCCCAGCCGGTACTCCACCGACCATTCCCGAGGCGACGCGGCCGACCTCGCGCAGCGGCTCGGTTGTCACTTCGACACGATCGCGATCGAAGCCATGGTCGCGGCCTACCTCGACGCGGTGAAGCTGACCGGACTGGCCGAGGAGAACCTCCAGGCGCGGGTCCGTGGGGCACTCCTCATGGGACTGTCCAACGAACACGGTCATCTTGTCCTGGCCACCGGTAACAAGAGCGAGATCTCGGTGGGATACTCGACGCTCTACGGCGACAGCGTGGGCGGGTTCGCTCCGATCAAGGACGTGCCCAAGACGCTGGTGTGGGAACTGGCCCGCTGGCGGAACTCGAAGGCAGCCGAGCGCGGCGGGGTGGAACCGATTCCGCCCAACTCGATCTCGAAGCCACCCTCGGCCGAACTCCGGCCAGGACAGCAGGACAGCGACTTCCTTCCGGATTACGAGACCCTGGACGCGATCCTCGCCGACTACGTGGACCGCGACCTGGGTCATCGGGAATTGATCGAGCGCGGCCACGATCCGGAAACGGTGCGTAAGGTCGTTCAGCTCGTCGACCGGGCCGAGTACAAACGTCGCCAGTTCGCGCCGGGAACGAAGATCTCCCTGAAGTCATTCGGACGTGACCGACGTCTCCCGATTACCAGTCGCTGGCAGGAGACTGCGCCGTCCTAGCGTGCCAGGCTTGTTGCACCCGGGGACACTGCGAGTGCTTCGAGGGAGGACAGCGGAAATGACCAGTACGAGTGCGACCGGCAGCTCTGGACCGACTGCTTCCGGGCGGGTCAGGATCGGGCATCTGCAAGCCCTCAAGGATGCGCACGAGCCATGGCCGATGCTCACCGCCTACGACCAGTACGTCGCCGCCATCTTCGACCAAGCCGGCATTCCGGTGCTCCTCGTCGGCGACTCCGCAGCCAACAACGTCTACGGCTACCCGAGCTCGCTGGGCGTCACGATGGCGGAGCTCCTCCCGCTGGTCCGCGCGGTCGTCGGCGCCACCAAGAGGTCGCTGGTCGTGGCCGACCTGCCGTTCGGAAGTTACGAGTCCTCGCCCGAGCAAGGGTTGGCCTCCTCCGTACGGATGATGAAAGAAGCCGGCGCGCACGCGGTGAAGCTGGAGGGCGGAGTACGCGTTGCTAGCCAAATCTCCAAGATCACCGACGCCGGTGTGCCGGTGATGGCGCATATCGGATTCACTCCGCAGAGCGAGCACCGCTTGGGCGGATACCGGATTCAGGGTCGCGGTGCCGGCGCCGACCAACTATTGGCCGACGCACATGCCGTACAAGAGGCGGGTGCATTCGCGGTTGTGATGGAGATGGTCCCTGGGGAACTCGCCGGCCAAGTCACCAAGGAGTTGGCGATCCCGACGATCGGCATCGGCGCCGGTCCGGACTGCGACGCCCAAGTCCTGGTCTGGCAGGACATGGCGGGCCTCAACGCCGGCCGGGTGGCCCGGTTCGTCAAGCAGTATGCCGACCTCGACGGCGTGCTACGTGGCGCTGCGGCCGCATTCGCTGCCGAAGTCCGAGGCGGCGGCTTTCCCGGACCCGAACACACCTTTGACTGAGCCTGCTTCCGACCGCTCGCTCATCCCGGCGCGGTGAGCTGCGCGCGAAGGATCGCGGGAGCTTCCAGCAGCGACGGTCCGTACCACGTCAGGTGGCGGCCACTGACCAACGCGATCGGCTTGCCAGGAAATGCCTCCGGGCCGTCACTGGCGCTGAATGCGTACGGCTCATCGGGAAGCACAACGAGGTCGGCGACAGCGACCCGTTCGTCGTCCAATCGAATTCTGGGGTAGCGGTCGGGATCGTCGGCGAAGGTGTTGCCTACCCCCAGCTTCTGGAGGACGTCACCGGCGAAGGTGTTCCGGCCCAGCACCATCCAGGGACGTCGCCAGATTGGGATCACCGCGCATCTGGCGGGGACGATGGGCGAAGGCGCCCGCCAGATCTCCCTGGTGT
>JALZDV010000471.1 GCA_030862345.1 Actinomycetota bacterium
GTACTTCCCCGAGCTCGTCGAGGCGGTCAAGGCCGAGTTGCCGTCGCGGTGCGTGGTCGACGGTGAGATCGTCATCGCGACGAATGACGGATTGGACTTCGAGGCACTCCAGCAGCGCATTCACCCGGCCACGTCGCGAGTGAATCTGCTCGCTGAGCAGACCCCCGCCTCGTTCGTCGCCTTCGATCTGCTGGCCTTGGACGACGAGAACCTGACCGGCCGACCATTCGCCGAGCGACGCTCCCGGTTGGAGCAGGCTCTGGCCTCGGCCGGTCCGCCGGTGCACATCACGCCGGCCACCACGGATCGGGACCTCGCCCAGCGCTGGTTCTCCGAGTTCGAGGGAGCCGGGCTGGACGGCGTGGTGGCCAAGCCGCTCGGCGGAACCTATCAGCCGGACAAGCGGGTGATGTTCAAGATCAAGCACGAGCGCACCGCCGACTGTGTTGTCGCCGGTTATCGGGTGCACAAGTCTGGCCCGGACGCGATCGGCTCCCTTCTGCTGGGTCTCTACAACGAGGAGCAATCACTGGCCTCGGTCGGCGTCATCGGCGCGTTCCCGATGGCCCGGCGGCGCGAACTGTTCACCGAGATGCAGCCGTTGGTCACCACCTTCGAAGGGCATCCGTGGAACTGGGGCCAATCCGAGGAGCCGGAGACCAGCCGCACACCGCGCTCCTCGGAGACCTCGCGCTGGAACGTCGGCAAGGACCTGTCGTTCATCCCGCTGCGACCCGAGCGCGTTGTCGAGGTTCGCTATGACCACATGGAGGGCGACCGGTTCCGGCACACCGCCCAGTTCTCCCGCTGGCGCCCGGACCGAACCCCGGAGTCCTGCACGTACGAGCAACTGGAGCGGGCGGTCACCTTCGATCTCAACGACATCGTCCCGGGGCTGCGATAGCCCGAGGGAATCCGTCATCAGGGGAGCCTGCGGGTGCCGATCGGTCCGCGGCGGACAGCGTTGGCGAGCTGGTCGGTCAGCGATCTCGGCCGCAGGACCGGGCTGGCGGTGCCGGCCGCCTCGGCCATGCCGGCGACGGCGTCGGTCAATGCCTGCCGAGAGTCGGTCGTCGGCTGCCAACCGAGTTCGGCGCGGGCCCGGCCGGCATCCATCAGGGGCACCCTGAAAGCCAGGTCGATCCACCCCGGATCAAGTGGCTGCAGCCGGGCCCGCCAGGTCAGGGACGTGATCCCGCGCAGCAGGGACGCCGGGAAGTGGATCGGGACCGCACGTAGTACCGCCGCGAAGTCAGCTCGGGTCAGCGGTGGCTCGGCCGCCACGTTGAACGCCCCCGTCGATCCCCGCTCCAACACCCGCACGACGGCATCTGCAAGGTCATCGGGATGTACGCCCTGGACGACCAACCGGCGGTCCAAGGGAAGAACCGGAAGCAACCGTACGGCTGCCGCAGGCACGAAACCGGGAACCCCGTACCGCAACAGCGCGCTTCCGGCATCGCGCTGCAGCACGAAGGCCGGGCGCATGCGCGCGATGCGCATGCCTTCCCGGTGCCTGGCCAGGTAGGCGTCCAGCAACTGCTCCGCGGCGACCTTGTGCTTGCTGTAGGCCAGGGACGTGATGCCGTTGACCGGCCACGACTCGTCCACTCGATCCTCGTCTGGACCGGGCGAGTAGGCGCCGACCGAGGACATGTGGACCAGATGCTCCACGCCGGCCCGATCGGCTGCGTTGAGGACCGCCCGGGTTCCGCCGACATCGAGGCGCTCCAAGTAGTCCGTGTCGTGCGAGGGCTGAAAGGCCCAAGCCAGATGTACGACGGCATCCGCGCCGCGTAACGACGGCTCGAGTTCGTCTTCGGCCCCGGGATCGGCCAGGTCCAGGGCGACCCAGTGCACGTTGTCGTAGGGCGGCACCGGTTCAGGGGGCCGTCTACACACGCCGATGACGTCATGGGACGCCGAATCAGCGGCCAGGCGGCGGAGTAGCGCCGTCCCCACGTTGCCGCTGGCGCCGGTGATCACAATCCGCATGGCGGTCACCTACCCGACGGTCGAGGCGATCATGCGTTGTGCGGAGCTCCAGCCGCAGGGGACCGGGTCAGCGCGGGTCCGTCCAAGTCGGGCACGGCGTTTGCACGGGGCCGTGCCCGGCGGCATAGGCCGTTCCGCGCTGCAGGCCCTATCGACGACGCGCCCGACGGGCGGGTAGCCCTGCAGGCGGCTGTCCGGGTTCAAGCGGAGATCAAGCCGAAACTCCACGGGGTCCGCGAGCCTCGAGCTACTCCTTGGTCACCCGCCGGCGCGTTGAACGCCTGAACCGGTAGACATGGCCCTTCGAGAAGGCGGCGAGGGACGTTCCATGGCAGCTCAGCAGATGCGGATCGGCGCCCAACTCGTGGATCCAAAGGGTCTGGACCCGCTAGGCGACCTTGAAAACCAGATCCGGCGGGCGGCCGAGGAGGGCTTTGCCTCGGCATGGCTGGCGAACATCTTCTCTCTCGATGCGCTGACCGCTCTGGCCGTTGCCGGGCGAAACGTTCCCGGAATCGAACTCGGCACCGCGGTGATGCCTACCTATCCGCGACACCCGGCCGCCCTTGCCCAGCAGGCGCTGACCACCCATCTGGCTCTGGGCGAGCGGCTCGTCCTGGGCATCGGCACCTCGCACAAAGTGGTCGTCGAGGGCACCTTCGGCTACTCCTTCGACCGGCCCGCGAGGCACATGCGCGAGTACCTGGCCGCCCTGGTCCCGTTGTTACAGGACGGGCAGGTGCACGTCGAGGGCGAGACGATCACCGCGCGCTATCAGGTATCCGGACCGCGACCGCAGCGTGCTCCCTCGGTGCTGCTCGCCGCCTTGGCCCCTCGGATGCTCGAACTCGCCGGCAGATACGCGGACGGGACGATCCTGTGGATGACCGGCCCGACCACGATTCGCGACCACATCGCCCCGGTTATCGGTGGCGCGGCGCATTCCGCGGGTCGGCCCCCGCCGCGCATCGTGTGCACCCTTCCGGTCTGCGTCACAAGCGATGAGACTGCCGCCAGACAGCGGGCCGACAAGGTCTTCGCGATGTACGGACGACTGCCCTCGTACAAGGCGATGCTGGATCGCGAGGGTGCCGCCGGTCCGGGCGGGGTCGCCATAGTCGGCGACGAAGCCGCGGTCGCCAAGCAGATCGGTGCCCTGGCTGAGCTCGGGGTCACCGATTTCATCGCCGCCGAGTTCTCGCGCGGCGAGGCGGCCCAGCGCACCCGTGACGCCCTGCGGCGCCTGGCAAATCAGCTGCGGTCCACGGCGTAGCGAAGAAACAGGTAGCCATCCTCCTCCAGCAGGTGGCGCAGCCGCAGGCGTACCGGATCGATGCGAACGGAGCTGTCGACGATCCGACCGGCTCCCGGCCCGATCAGCATGGGGGAGACGGTCAGGCACAACTCGTCGACGATCCCGGCACCCAAGGCAGTCCCGAAGAGCGTGGGCCCGCCTTCGCAGACCAGCCGCCGTAAGCCTCTTTCGGCCAGCGCGTGCCGGGCTCCGACGAGGTCGACGATGTCCTGGCCGGACACGATCACCGGCGTCACCTCGGCCAGTGCCTTTCGCCGTCCCTGATCCGAGCCGGCGCAGGTCACGATCACCGTGGGAGCCACGGCTTTGCTGATGATCGGGTCACTGGGATCCGGCGTGAGTCGCTGGGACACCAGTATCAGCGGCGGGACCCGGGACTGGCCGCGGGCGCTTCGCTGAGCGGCCCGCTCGGGGTCGTCGCGCAGCGCACGGTAGCCCTCGGCCCGTGCCGTGCCCGCACCGACCATGATCCCGTCAGAACGATCCCGCAACAGCCGCAGCACCTGATGATCGGTCGGTGAGCCCAGTCCGCCGGCCCGGCCGTCCAAGCTCGCAGCCCCGTCTGACGATGCCACGAAGCTGACCCGCAGAAAATCCGCCGGCTCGTCGCCGTAGGCGCGATCGAGGGCACCGGCATCCATGTTGTCGGTCGCCCACGGGAGCAGTTGGCGCATCGCGTTATCCCACCAGATGGCATCGCATCCGACGCCGCACCATCAACTGGCGCCGAGCCCCTACGCTTCACGATCATGACCGACGAGTCCCTTCGGAATGCCCTGCGTGCACCACAGAGTCCGGTGTCTCTTGCCGAGCTCGATCCCCGAGGGGTGGCTATGGCACCGGGTGACAAGACGAAAACTCGAAGGGCCGCGCAGGCCGTGGGTGAGCAGCTGGCCAGCCTGCAGGAGGCGCTCTACGCGGAGGGCACCGGGGGCAGCAGCCGCCGGATCCTGCTCGTGCTGCAGGGCATGGACACCAGCGGCAAAGGCGGTGTGATCAAGCACGTCATCGGCGCGGTCAATCCCCAAGGCAGCCGCATCGTTTCGTTCAAGAAGCCGACGCCCGAGGAGCTTGCCCAGCATTTCCTCTGGCGGATCCGCAAGGCCGTACCGCCACCAGGTCTGATCGGGATCTTCGACCGGTCGCACTACGAGGACGTGCTGGTCGCGCGAGTCCGCCGCCTGGTGCCGGTGACGACATGGGACAAGCGCTACGCCGAGATAAATCAGTTCGAACGCAGGCTTACCGAGGACGGCGTTCAGATCATCAAATGCTTCCTACACATCTCGGCCGACGAGCAGAAGCAACGGCTGCTGGCCCGGCTCGATGACCCGCAGAAACAGTGGAAGTTCAATCCCGGAGATGTGGACGAGCGCCAGCTGTGGCCGGCCTATACCAAGGCCTACGAGGCTGTCCTGGACCGGACGAGCACCGCATCGGCGCCTTGGTACGTCGTGCCGAGCGACCGTAAGTGGTACCGGAACTGGGCCGTCGCTCGACTTCTGCAAGAGACCCTGTCCGAAATGGATCCACAGTTTCCTCGACCTGACTTCGACGTCGACGAACAGCGCCGGCGGCTCATCGAGGAGGGTTAGGCACTGACTTCGACCATGCAACGTGACGATGCCCAGGAGGTCCGGCCTGCCGCCCGCTGGGTCGAACTACGGGTGCACGGAGTCAGCGGGTCTCCGCCGGAGGGCATGCTGCTCAGCGCGCACGTCGTCCAGGTAGGTGGCGACGAGAAGAGCCGCTTCTTCCGACCAGCCGGCCCACAGGGGCAGGAACTGCCACCCGACCGGGGGCGAGTGCTCGAGGCCTACCACTGGGGCCGATTCACCAGCGGTACGTGGCGTCAGGCGTTGTGGCTGCTGATCATCCCGTTCGGCGTCGTCAACGCCGCGCAGTTCATGTTGCCGCGTCCGGGTTCGGTATGGGGACGTCGATGGCACGCAGTGTCCGGCGCGATGCTGCGCGTCCTCGGCGTGGCGCTCACCTGTTTGCTGATCTTCAGTTCGGCCGTCGTCGGCATGGATGTGCTCGGTTGGCAGTTGGCCGGGGCGGGGCACGGAGCAGGACGGCAATGGTGGCTGCTGGTCGGGCTGCTCCTCCCCTTAGGGGCGCTGACCCTGTTCGGCCTTTTCGGCCGGGCAACCCTGACAGCCGGGCAGAACCCGGGGGAGGACATCCAGAGCGAACGAAGAGCCACCACGAGCGTACTTGGTCGGGCCCAGGACCACCCGCCGACCGAGCTGGGCCGAGCGGAGTTCTTCACCGGTGATCCGGACGCACCTGCGCTGCGACGGCTGCATGCAGGAGCTGCTCTGGCGATGCTCGCGGTGCTCGTGTACTCGCCGGCAGCAGGCACCGGTGATAGCGGCGCAGTTCTCGGGCGGTGGCTGGCAATCACCCTACTGGGCTCGAGCATTGCGGTGATTGCTTTCCTCGGCGATCCCGAGCGATCAGCGACCGTGACCACTGGATCGCGGGTCTGGGATCGACGGGTGGAGCGCTGGCACCGCATTGCGCCCGTTCTCGGCGCTCTGCAGCTCGTCGCGTCGCTGGCCCTGCTCGTCTGGGCGGTCACCCTGCAAGCTGCCCAGGACGCCTCGCTGGTCGGCTTCGACGATGACTGCGGCGACCCGGAACAGTTGGCCGCGACGGTCAGCTACTGCTCGTTACCGGCAGCGGATGCCGTGGCGTTCGGCCTGTTAACCGTGTCTGTGACTGCCCTTGTGCTGTTGTTCGTCGCCGTCGGCGGACTGGCCCGGTGTACCCGGCGAACCGGGCCGAGGGCCGTGCTCGTGGCGTTCGCCAGATTCGGCATGGGGATGACGGCGGCACTGGCCGCATCGGTCGGCACGTTTCTCGGCGTCGGCTTCGCCGCTGCCTTCAGCTTCGCCGTCCAGGCGACGGTCAACCGGGTGGCGCCGGAACCGGTCAGAATTCCACCGTTGCTACAGCGCGTCGCCTACGCCTGGGGCCTCACGACCATCCTCCTCCTGCTGCTCGTTTCGGCCGGTGTGGTCGGCTATCTGGCCCGGCGGGCAGAGTTCGTCGACCGCGCTGCCGAGGCCTTCCGGTTCGGTGGGCCGATGCCTAGGTTGTCTCCGGCTTGGCTGCGGCGGGTCGGACGAGCGATGTATCTCGCCCGGGTGAAGAATCACCTGCAGACGCTGGTCTGGGTCTTAGCCGGTTTCGGGATGGTGCTCTCCATGGCCGCCGGCATCGAGCACTGCGCCGTGACATCGGGATCACAGTGTGTACCAATCAGCCTCTGGCAACCGTTGGGTGTGCTGTCCGAGCCCGAGAATCCGGACGGGGTCAGCCCGATGATCTGGCTCGGGACGCTGGTGCTGGTCGGCCTGTCGGCGCTGTTGGTATTCCTGGGCCGGGGAGCGATCGGATCGGAGAGCGTGCGGCGTGGGGTCAGCGTCGTCTGGGACGTGATCGCATTCTGGCCTAGGTCGGCGCACCCATTCGTACCGCCCCCGTACTCCCAACGGGCTGTGGCCGATCTGCGGCGCCGGATCAGCTGGCACCTGGGCACCTTGCAGGATCCCGACGTGCCCCGCCCGAACACTCCCGCCTCCCGGGTGGTGGTTGCCGCGCACAGCCAGGGCAGTCTGATCGCCGTGGCCGCCCTGCTCTGGCTGACCCCTGAGGAGCGATCGAGGGTCGGGCTGGTGACCTTCGGGTCGCAGTTGCGCCAGCAGTTCGTGCGGGCCTTCCCGGCCCACGTCGATGTCTCTGTACTCGGCTGGCTGTGGTCGCGGTATGGCGGCCGGTGGACAAACCTCTACCGGGACACTGACCCGATCGCCGGCCCGGTGCTGAGTTGGGACCACGTCCCGGAGGTTGCCGGACAGCGGCCACAGTCGCGCCGGATCAACGGCTGGGATCGCGCATACGACGATCTGGTCGACGAGACGAGCGGGCGCCGCGCATGCGGTCCGGATTGGCGGCTCCTGGACCCGACGCCGTCGGACGTGGCACAGATGAACTCAGCGGTGGCCACACTACGAGGCCACGGCGACTACCCGGCCGACCCGGACTGGCCCAAGGCCGTTGCCGCGGTTCTTCCACCGTTGGCTGCAGCGCCGCCAACCCCGCAGACCCGGGAAGCGACCCACGCCTAGGGCGTGGCGCGGAGGACAACCAGCGAGTGACTTCGCGCCGGGACCGCCCCGCCTGCCTCGACAATGACCTCCGGACTGGCGGGTTGGCGGGCCAGCCCGGTATCCAGGACAACCTGCCAGGCATTCGCGTACTCCTCAGGAGGTGTGCGGAAGGCAAGATCGGAGTCATGGGCGTTGAAGCAGAGCAGGAAGGATACGTCCGAGATCGGCACACCGCGCTCGTCGCGTTCGTTGATCCCCTCTCCGTTGAAGAACACCGCGAACGCCCGGTGATAGCTGGAATCCCAGTCGCCCTGGGTCATCTCGTCGCCGGCCGAGGTCAACCAGGTGATGTCGTGGATCGGCTCGCCGACATCGCGGACCGGTGACCCGCGGAAGAACCGACGCCGACGGAAGGTGGGATGCGCCCGGCGTAATCGGGTGACAGTGGTCACGAAGGCGATAAGTTCCTCGTCGGCCGAAGCCCAATCGACCCAGGACAGTTCGTTGTCCTGGCAGTAGGCATTGTTGTTGCCATGCTGGGTGCGGCCGAGCTCGTCCCCATGCAGGAGCATCGGAACTCCCTGGGACAGAAGAAGAGTCGCGATCATGTTTCGCCGCTGGCGGCCCCGGAGTTCAACGATGGCAGCATCGTCGGTTGGTCCCTCCACGCCATGGTTCCAGGAGCGGTTATGACTCTCACCGTCACGGTTACCCTCGCCGATGGCCTCGTTGTGCTTGCGGTCGTATGAGACGAGATCATTCAGCGTGAAGCCGTCATGGGCGGTGACGAAGTTGATACTTGCCACCGGACGCCGGCCGTTGCGTTCATACAGGTCCGAGGATCCGGTGATCCGTGCCGCGAACTCCGGGAGGGCCGCCTTCTCACCACGCCAGAAGTCGCGGACAGTGTCGCGGTACTTCCCGTTCCACTCCGTCCACTGGGGAGGAAACTTGCCGACCTGGTAGCCACCCTCGCCGACGTCCCACGGCTCGGCGATCAGCTTCACCTGGCTGACCACGGGGTCCTGTTGGACGAGGTCGAAGAAGGCCGACAGCCGGTCGACGTCGTGAAGTTCCCGGGCCAAGGCCGAGGCCAGATCGAAGCGGAAGCCATCGACGTGCATGTCGAGGACCCAGTAGCGCAGCGAGTCCATGATCAGCTGCAGGGCGTGCGGGTGGCGGACGTTGAGCGAGTTACCGGTCCCGGTGTAGTCGACATACCGGGCTGGGTTCTTGTCGTCCAGTCGGTAATAGGCGGCGTTGTCCAGCCCTCGGAAGGACATCGTCGGGCCGCGGTGGTCGCCTTCGGCTGTGTGGTTGTAGACGACGTCGAGGATCACTTCGATGCCGGCAGCGTGCAGTGCCGCAACCATGCCCTTGAACTCCTGCACCTGATGGCCGTTGGCGCCGGATGAGGAATAGGCCTGGTGCGGCGCGAAGAACCCGATGGTGTTGTAGCCCCAGTAGTTCGTTCGGTTGCGCTGGGCCAAGCCGTGGTCGAGGACGAACTGGTGCACCGGCATCAGCTCGAGCGCGGTCACGCCCAGCGATACAAGGTGCTGGATCACAGCGGGATGGGCGATCCCGGCATAGGTGCCGCGCAGGTCCTCGGGTACGCCGGGATGGGTCTTGGTCAGTCCGCGGACGTGCGCCTCGTAGATGAGGGTCCGGTGGTAGGGGATGCGGGGCGTTCGATCGGCTCCCCAATCGAAGACGGGATTGATCACGACCGACTTGAGCGTATGCGCCGCGGAGTCGCTTGGGTCGCGCTCGTCCGGCTTGTCGAGGCGGTAGCCGAACAGCGACTGTCCCCAGGTCAGGGTCCCGTCGATCGCCTTGGCATACGGATCGATGAGCAGTTTCATCGGGTTGCAGCGCAGCCCACGGGAGGGCTCGTAGGGGCCGTAGACGCGGTAGCCGTACTGCTGACCAGGCGTGACACCCGGGAGAAAGACGTGATGGACGAACGCGTCCACGTCCTGCACTGGTATCCGCTGCTCGATGCCTTCGCTATCGAACAGGCACAACTCAATGGCCTCGGCGACTTCGCTGAAGACGGCGAAGTTGGTTCCGGTGCCGTCGTAGGTTGCGCCGAGGGGATATGCCGCGCCCGGCCAGGATGTCACCGGCAGACAATAACGACGCCCCTT
>JALZDV010000476.1 GCA_030862345.1 Actinomycetota bacterium
GCTCGATGTCATCGCCACCGTTGATCAGCCACAACCCTTGCTCTCCGGTACCCGCTACCAGGCAGTAGTCGATGCCGGCGTCTTCGAGAATGCCGCTGGCCTCGTCAACGGCCCGATCACGATCCGCGCCGCTTGCGAAGATGAACAGCACCAGGTCACCGGAATCAGTTCTGCAGGTTCCCGAGCTCTCCGCGTCCAGCGCGGGCTCGCTGGCTTCTTCTGGATCCTCGCAATCGATTCCCTCGAACTCCAGAGCGGCGCCCAGAGCGAAGATGTCGTCGTAGGTTCGCTCGCCGGCTGCTGAGCCCTGAGGTCCGTCAGTTCCGGCTTCGGACATGAGAGTCGGTTGCGCGATGGCTGGCTGCCCAGCGTCGTCGCCCTGGGTCAGGACCACGACGCCGATGACAACCAGGATGAGGACAACACCACCCAACCCAGCCCATAGCTGCCAGTTCTTCAGCGGTGACTGCCTGGCCTGGGGCTGCTGTGGCCAGCCCGGTTGAGGCCGGTAGGGGCCTGGCTGCTGGTACGCGGGCCGCTGCCCATAGACGTTCGGCGGCTGCTGGAAGGGGGGCGGCTGCCCGTACGGCTGTTGCGCGGGCGGTTGCCCGTAGGGCTGCTGCCGGTACGGCGTCGGCTGACCGTACGGCTGCTGCGGTGACTGCGGCTGCTGGTACGGAGGCGGCTGACCGTACGGCTGCTGCGGTGACTGCGGCTGCTGGTACGGAGGCGGTGAGCCAGCGGGCTGCGGCGGCTGCGGCCGTCGAGACTCCGGGCCGGGTCCGTCGGAGGCACTCATTCCTGACCTTCTTCAAGCGGCTTGCCAGCAGGGACCACAGGAAGGATGACACGTTTGGGCGGTGCGAAGGTGGGATCAGCCGCAGAGAGCCAGCACCGCGGTCGCGTCGTCTTCGAGCCACTGTGGGCCGGGTTCGTCGGAAGCTGGGAAGATTGCCCGCTCGCCACGGACCATTCTCCGGCGGCCGGAGGCGTCGGCCAGGATGGCCCCGTCGGCGTCGATGGCCAGCAGTTCGTCGCCCAGGCGCAGTAGGACAGCACCCGTTCGGTCGGCGCTGATACTGGTGTTGCCCATGGCCAGCCCAGCAAGAATGGCGTCACACGCAGCGTCGCTGGCTGCGGCGACACGGCGGGCCGCAGCGCTCGCCGCCGTACCGCTGGCCGTGGCCTCGCTTCCGAGGGAATTGGCGCCCTCTTCGGACAGGACCCAGGTCGTCGGCTGGCCGGGGAGTCGGCCCTGGTCCGGGCGGTGGAAATCCGAACCGCCGACCGGAATCGTCTCCGGGTCCCAGGCCAGCCACCAGGCCATCGGCCCGCCCCAGGTGCGATCCAGCCAGGTCCAGTGCCACATCTCGGCAAGCGGGGGGCGTACGGACAGCGGCTGGCGCCAGGCGCAGTCGGAGGCGAGCGGGTGGTTCACCGACAGCAACCCGCCGCGTTCGGCCGCCGCCCGTACCCACGCGTCGGCGGGCTCGCGGAAGTCGACCCAGCCGATGTCACCGAAGGCGTTGGCGTGTCCCCGATGCGTCGTCACCTCCTGCCCCGGGACGAGGGTCAGGCCGGCTCGGGCGCCGGCCGCGGCAAGCAGCGGGTGATGGCTGATCGTGTTGTGGTCGGTGACCGCGAGGAAGTCCAGGCCCTGCCGGGCGGCCAACGCGGCGAGCTCGTCGATCGTCAGGGAGCCGTCCGAGTGCACGGTATGGGTGTGCAGGTCACCGGCCAGCCAGCGCCACCCCGGCTCTGCGGGAAGCAGGCGGCGCGGTGGCCGCTCAGACGGTGCTGAGTACTCCCGCGCACGAACCGACGTCGGGCTGTCCGCGGCCGACTCGGCCCCGGGCTCACCCGGACCCAGGGTGGCGCACACCTGCCATGCCAGCCCGGTCGGCGCGACCCGGTGCAGCCCGAGAGCCACCGACCACTCTCCTGGTTCCAGCTCCCCGGCGAGGTAGCCGGGCGTCGCCTCGGAGGGGGTGATGACGTACCGGCTGCGCGCGCCGCCCGACCAACCCCGAAAGCCGTTCGGTCCGAAGCAGCCGAGATCGAGCACGCCGGCCGACCGGTCATAGTCCAACTCGACGGTGAGCCCAGCGCAGCCCGGCGGTACGTCGACCGGCAGATAGCGGTACGGCGACGCCGCTCGATCCTCCGGCGTGAACACTCCGGAGTGCTCAGTCCGTGTCATAGCCGCACCATTGGCC
>JALZDV010000477.1 GCA_030862345.1 Actinomycetota bacterium
GACATACGGTTGCCGTACCCGTACTGCCAGGTCGCCTCCGGCGAACCGGAGGATGCCGTGTCTCGCAATTCCCATACGGCATGTCAGGTCGAAACAGACCAATTCCGTCGACACCATCGCCGTCCCAATCTCCGACTACCGCACGCCCCCGTTTCCGAAAAGGGCTCTCACTTCCATGGCACCGGGGGTGAAGGTTTGCCGCAGCAGCCACGCACCCATTTAACAGATGTACGCAGGAGGGACGAAAAGGTTACGGCGACAGGAGCTTTGTTGACGTCGCGCGTTGGCGCAGGCGCAGTCGTGCCTCGTCGCAACCTTTGCCGTGCCTGCTGCGTAGCACCTCAGAGCCGCGACGAGAGAGACAACCGTTCGGCGCGGCGCCGAGGAAAGCGGCTCTGATGCACTCGGAGGTTCTCACCGGATGAAGCATCGCGGGATTTTCCAAGCCTTCAGGCGCCCGGTTGCTCGACGCCCGCTCCTGATCACCGCAGCAGTGGCGGCGGTTTCCCTAGCTGGCGGCGTCGCAGTTCTCTCTCTCACTGGCAATGCTCAATCACCGGCGGATCGTGGTAACTCTGCCGCCCCTTCTTCGGTCGCATCAGACTTGAACGGCGCGCTCGATCCGGGCGTCATGGCGGTCAGCGACGGGGACGGGGTCGTGGCCCTTGTCATGACCGAGAACCCCCCAGGTCATGGTGAGGCCGTTGTCGCAGGGCGGGTTGAAAGGCTTCCGGGCGGATGCGTCGGGCTCGTCGGTGACGGCGGAAATGTTGTGATCGTCTGGCCGGCCGGAACCACTTTTTTCGAGGACTCGTCAGGCCTTGACGTGCCGCTTTACGGTTCGGTGCGCTACGGCAGTCAACTGACGACGGGGGGCGGATACGTCAGGGTTGACGAGTGGGTCTTCCGCGCTGAGCTACCGCCAGACTGCGATGCCGCAGTAGTCGCCTACATCTCCCATTACCCGCCATAGAGCGTGTCGGCCGGAAGCGACCCGGACACTGATGCTCAGCACCAACGGTTCCCATCCTTACGGCCCTGGATAGACCCCGGGCCTGGTGCCGCCGATGCCGTCTCCGCCAAGGCCGTCCCAATTGCCTGACAGCGCGAAGTCGGTGGGTAACCCGTAGCCGAACGTCTGGGTCACCGGACCAGGACCGGGGGCCGTGCGGATGTACCACTGGCCGGAAATGAATACTGTCAGATCGGTCACCCGGTTCCCGTCGTAATCGCCGGGAACCGGCTGGCTCTGGTTGTTTCCGTAGCCGTATTGCCAGATGACGTCGGGATTTCCTGGGCTGTTGGCATTTCGCAACCACCAGTTGGCGTAGAGCGGGTCGAAGGCGCCGATCGAGTCAACGCCGTCCCCATTCCAGTCCCCCACGATCGGCACGACTGCCGGCCACCCCCAACCGATCACCAGTTCGGGAACTCCCGGGGAGGCGGTCTGGCGCAGGTGCCAGGTGTAGCCGTCGTAGACGCCGATGCCATCCTGGCCGTTGCCGTCCCAGTCTCCGCACACCGGGCGCAGGCCGGGGCCGCCGTAGTCCACCACGAGGTCCGGAGCCCCGCGGCTCAGGGAGAACCGGATCGACCAGCGGCCGTTGTCGTAAAGCGTCATGTCGTCGCGCCCGTCACCGTTGACGTCGCAGGCGAGGGTTTGCATGTGCGGGTCGCCGTACCAGATGCTCTGCGAGGGGCCGGGGCCAACGACGTTGCGCACCTCCCACCAGCGCTCATTGGGCACCGGCCCGGTCGGGGTGAACCAGTCAGATCGAAGACCGAAGGCGGTGCGGAAGTCGTTTCCGGAGACCGTCACGCTTCCCGACGTTCCGGAAACCCGGATAGACAGCACGCGGCCACCCTCGGCACCGAGGCCGTTGCGGGAGAGAACTGTCAACGCGGTGTAGGTCCCGATCGACGGATAGGCGCGAGAGATCTGCGACCCGGTCAGGGTGTGCGTCCAGTTGTGGTACGGAGAAGCAGTGTCACCCTCGTCGATCACGGCGGGGAATTCGCCACCTGCGGTCCAGCCGCCGGACGACGAAGAGAACTCCGTGCGCGCGATCACGCCGTTGCGTGTCCTGGCCTCGCCAGCAGTGGCTCGCACCGCATCGTCGGTTCGTCGATCCTCCAGGAAAGCGCCGTGACGAGCCGCACCCCCGTACACCTGGCACGACGTCGTGTCGCAGGTCTGCGCATAGCTGTAGCGATTCTCACTGAGACCGTACGAGCGGGCGGCTACCGACTGTGCCTTGAGCGCCTCCATGCCGCGTCCACCGCCTGCGTCCCCCCATTCGGCCGGCGATTCTCGTGGCACGACCCCGCGCAGATAGTTTTCGGCATCGACCACGTTGACCATTCGAGTCGATCCGGCATCGACGACGAAGCGGAAGTTCCCGCGGTAACCGAGGCCGCTTGAACACACGGTGAGCAGCCTCCGGGCGTCGCCATTGTCGTGTGCGGTCGGCGCTGCCTCTGGGTTCCCTGACACAGCCAGGGGGCCGAGCGTCGAGGCGGTGCCGCAACCCCCCGGAGCCAGGAAGATCTGCCAGCCGGCTCCCGACCGGCTGAATGTCGCGGTATGGCCCGCGCCCACCCGAATGGCGTTCGGTCCCGGCTGCCCGACCCAGAAATCGACAGCCGCGGTCACGGACACCGAGTTCGCCCCGTCCTGGGCGGTCAGGCGTACCCCGATCACCGGATTTCCGACCGCGCTGCTGACCGTGCCGCCGTAGTAGTGATTAAGGATCGCCGAGTACGAGCTGCCGAAGTTCACGGCATATCCGTATGAGCCCCATTGGGAGAGCCCTCGGCCGTGCCCGTAGCCGTGCCCGAACAGGGGCACGGACTCGTCGCCCGCGGCATCCTGTACCGGCGCCAGCACAGCGGCCAGAACAAGAAGGGCTGAGCAGGCGGACAGAACCGAGGCAACCATACGTTGCATATGGGACATGTGGGTCAGAGTGACACGCGTGTTGCGAAATCTATAGAGCAAACAACCATGGGCGTGCATGCTTACCGCAAACCGCTGACAACCGCCTTCAGCACGGCTTCATACGAATCGATCACGGCCGCCAGGGAAAACGCCGCCTGCGCCTGACTGATCCCGTCGGCCCGATCCCATGGTCGGTCGCGCAGCTCCTCCAGCCCCCGTCTGATTTCCGTCACATCCCTGATCTCGGCAAGTACGCCGAATCCCGTCTGCAGAACCGGAACGCGTACGCCGGGCAGATTGCTGGCCAAAACCGGGACACCACACAACATGGCCTCTACCTGAACGATGCCGAACGCCTCGAATGGATTGACCGACGGCAGAGCGAACGCGTCCAGCGAAGCGTAGAAGTCGCCGAGTTCGTCCTCCGACAGAAATCCGAGTAACCGGATCCGGCTGTCTCCCTGGATTCGGTTCCGCACCCGCTCGATCACACTGCCTCCAGCCACGGCCGAGAACTCACCGGCGATGAGCAGGCGAAGTTGGGGATCGTCGATCTGACGAACGGCGTCCACGAGGTACTCGATTCCCTTTTCCTCGACGATCCGCCCAAGGAAACCGATATGAAAGCCGTCGCCGTCCCGATAACGGGCCACGCCTGCCTCGCGTTGATGGCACGGCGGTGGGATCGCCACCGCTCCCCGGCTCAACTGAGGCCATAGGCGGCTGTGCTCTGCATAGTCGTTGCTCGTGACGACCATGGCAGCGCTCCGGTTCAGCGCCGACCGGCTGGAACTGTCTATTACACGTCGCTGAATGTCGTTGAGTCGCCCCGGAGGCAGGCTCACGTCGCAGTGGTAGGTGGTGACGATCGAAGCATGGGACCACCGCGAAATCAGCCCCGCCTCGAGCATGGGAAGGTGCAGGTTGACTACGGCGCAGCGGCGCGTCGCCGCGACCGCCTGCCGCACGAAACTTGGGCTGACCGGGCCCTTGCCGATCGTGGCCAGCACCGGCGCTCGCTCAACCTCGACGCCGTTGCACACGTCAGTGGCAGGCAGCGTTGGGTCGTGCCGGGTGGTAACCACCCGTACCCGCCAGCTGCGCGCAACCAGCGCTTCCGCGATGTCCCGGGCGACGTTGGTCAGGCCACTCACGTATGGCGCGTAGTAGTTCAAGACCATCAGGAGGTCGGCGTCCCCATGGTGGCGAGCTGTCATGGTGGAAACCTCCGCACTCCGGTCTCAGGTCAGGACACAACTCGCTGGAGCTCTGGGCGCGCGGACGTGGCACGCCACAGAAAGACCAGCGCCAGGATCAGCCCGGCGGCCGACCCTATGGCGAACCCCAACTCGACACGAAGCACCAGGCCCGGTACGGCGGCGAAGAAGGCCACGGCGACCATCAGAGCCGCCGTCCACGCCACGCCCACGAGGCGGTGGCGGTCAGCCCCCACGAGCGCTTGGGCGGCGACGAGAAGCCCCAGGTACAGCATCGCTCCGGCCACCATCAAGGCTACGTCGCGCGGTCCGAGCCCGTACCGCGCCCCGAAGACCAGATCGATCGTCCACGGGCCCAGCCACCAGGACAGCGCGCCGCCTAGCAGCGCCAAGGTGGTTGTGCCGAAACCGATCCGGGCGGTGAGCACGCGGCCGGCTCGTCGGTCGCCCATGGTCGCCAGACGGGTGAATTCGGGCACCAGAGCACTCTGCAGCGGAACTGCTATGAAGAGGAGCAGCCGCGTCAAAGTGAACGTCGCGGCGAAGCGACCCACGAGGTCGGCCTCGCCCGAAGTCGCCGCAGCGGCGACCACGATCGGGGGAGCGTTGAGCAAGATTTGGGAGCTGAGAGACCCGGTGATCAGGTGACTCACACGCCGAGCCGTTCGCACCCCAGATATCGGCGGCATCCCGGCTCGGCCGGGCACGCCTCGGGCGAGCCGCCGGGTCCACACCAGCACGGGCAGGTGTGCCAGCGCGATGGCACCGACCAGCGCGAGGGCGAAGGCACCAGCTGCCGGTGCGGTGGCGGTGGC
>JALZDV010000002.1 GCA_030862345.1 Actinomycetota bacterium
GGCCCGGCCGTTGCGGCCGTCGGCGTGGACGGCGGCGCGGCGGCGCAATCGTCGTAGGCCGGCAGCTCGGGTGGCTTGCCATCGATCAGGATCGGGTCGGCGCCGGAGCCTTCTCCGAAGGTCCCGAGCACCCGGAACGACTCCCGGCCGTCCTGGGCGACGCTCGCGGTCAGAGTGGCCATCCGCCCGCCCACGCGTACCGGCTCGACGGCGATCGCGCACGGCCCGGGACGGGTGGGCGCCAGGTAGTGCGCGGTGATCGACAGTGGTGGCCGGCCGACCGACTCGGCCATGGCGCGACCGGCGATGGCCAGGACGTAACCGCCATTGGGTACGCCCCCGATGTCCCAGCCCTCGGCGATGCACCCCTCGTAACGCCCGTCCGCGGATTTCTGCACGGCGGTCACCCGCCCGAAGTCGTCGCTCATCCGCCGGAGGCTATCCGCCGCTTCCCCGGTGACTCCACGAAGGGAGTTTCGTGGCGCCCAAACTGAAGTTGATCATCAGACTTCCCGGGATTCTCGCCGCGAGATGGCCAGAGAGCCCCCGTCCTTCCGATGATCAGCTTCTTTTCACCGAGGTTCTGGAGGCCGTGGCGGCAAGTCCCTGCCGGGCTGCGTGCACAGGTTTGCCGAGGCAGTGACCGGGTAGCGGATCAGGACAGCCACACCGCAACCGAGGAGGTCAGATGACCACAGCACGAGACATCATGAGCGGCGGAACCGAGTGTGTCGGTGAGAACGAGACGCTTGTCGATGCCGCCCGCAAGATGCGTGATCTGGATGTCGGCGCCTTGCCGATCTGTGGCGAGGACAACCGGCTCAAGGGCATGGTTACCGACCGCGACATCGTCGTTCAGTGCATCGCCGACGGCGGCGACCCCAGGTCGATGAAGGCTTCGGAGTTGGCCCAGGGGAAGCCGGTGACCATCGGCGCCGACGATTCGGTCGAGGAAGCCCTGCGCACGATGTCGCAGCACAAGGTACGTCGGCTGCCGGTGATTGACGGGCACGACCTCGTCGGCATGGTCAGCCAGGCGGACATCGCCCGGAACCTGCCCGAAGAGAAGGTGGGGGATCTCGTGGAGGCTATCTCCAGCTGAGCTGACCTGATCGCGGATGGGGCACTGGCTAGGCGGCCGGTGCCCTGCCGGTCAGTAGGCGCGTCAGGACTGCCGCGATCTCATCGAGTGGCAGCGGTGGACCGTAATCGCCGGAGGCCGTGGCCGCGCCGGGCATGCCGTACTGCACCGAGCTGGCCTCGTCCTGCATCAAGCAGGCACCCCCGAAGAGCGTGATTGCCTGCACGCCGAGGCTTGCGTCGTGGCCGGATCCGGTCAGGACGACAGCGATCGCTCTCTCGCCCAGGGCCACTGCGAGAGTGCTCAGCAACAGATCGGCTGATGGCCGCGCCGGCGGCAGCAGGCCGGTGGGGATCAGGTGCACCCGGTCGTCCCGTCCGACCAGCAGATGACTGCCAGCAGGCGGAACCAGCACCTCGCCGGGGACCAACTCGGCGCCACTGACGGCTGGTCGGACGGTCAGCGTGGTCTGCCGGTCCAGGAGCCGGGCCAACCCGCTCGGGTGAGTGGGGTCGGTGTGCTGCATCGCGATCACCGCCGCTGGGAGGCCTTGCGGGAGCGGCCCCAGCACCCGACGGAGCGCGTCCAGTCCCCCGGTGGAGCTGACCAGGGCCACCACCGGGAACGGCGGCCTGCTCCCGGCGGGTTCGCTCATGCGCGCACTGTCCCAGTCCGCAATCCGCGTGGCAATGCGGTGCAGTCCCGCACGCTTATGTTGGCCGGAGCGGGGTAACTGGCCGTCGGTCGGCCTGACCGATCGCGAACCCGGCCGACGAACGGGCCGAGAACCGGACAACGGAAAGAGGCTGTTGGCGTGGCCAAGAGGGACGTGCTGGTGATCGGCGCCTCAGCCGGTGGGATCGAGGCATTGCGGGAACTGGTCGCAGGTCTTCCCAAGGACTTTTCGGCCGCCGTCCTGGTCGTCCTGCACCTGCCGCCGCGCACCCGCAGCGCACTGCCGCACATCCTGGAGCGAGCCGGCTCATTGCAGGCCAAGCAGGCCGAAGACGGAGACGAACTCCTACCAGGACGCCTGCTCGTGGCAGCACCCGACCAGCACCTGATCGTCAGGGACAACAACGTGACGCTCTCCCGCGGACCGGTGGAGAACGGGCACCGGCCGGCCGTGGATGTCCTCTTCCGCTCCGCCGCGCTCGTACACGGGCCGAAGGTCATCGGCGTCGTCCTGTCCGGTGCCTTGGACGACGGCACGGCCGGACTGGCGGCGATCCGATCGCGCGGCGGCATCGGCGTCGTCCAAGACCCCCAGGAAGCGCTGCACCCCAGCATGCCGCGCTGCGCGATCGAGGGGGCCGCACCGGAACACATCGTCCGCGTGGCAGACATGCCGGCGCTGCTCGTACGCCTGGTCGAGGAAGAGGTCGACAGCACGGCGTTACCGCGCCCGTCGGCTCTGCTGGAGGCGGAGACCGCCATGGCCAGGCTTGCTGACGTGGCCTATGACACCCCGGACCGGCCGGGGCGCCCGTCCGGTTACTCGTGCCCGGATTGCAGCGGTGGCCTGTTCGTCATCGAAGAAGGCGATCTACTGCGCTTCCGCTGCCGGGTCGGTCACGCCTGGACAGCTGAGAGTCTGGTCTCGCAGCAGAGCGCGGCATTGGAGGGCGCGCTGTGGGTGGCGTTGCGAAGCCTCGAGGAAAAGGCCTCGCTGACGCGGGACATGAGCCGGCGCGCGGCCAACCGCGGTCATCGGCACACCGCGGAGATGTTCGATGCGCAGTACCGCGAGGCCTTGACATCAGCCAAGCTGGTACGAGACCTCATGGTCACCCTCACCAGTGAGTCGATCGACTTGGAGCAGCAGACCGACACCGGACAGGCATGATCTCTGGGGTGCCCAGATCCCCGGAACGCCTGGGTAGCCGACAACGAGCCCGAACTGCACCATCATGAGTGCGGTGACCCTCGATCGGGATCCGTCCTTCGAGAAGCTGCTCGCCTACATCAAGGAGTCCCGCGGCTTCGACTTCACCGGCTACAAGCGGGCCAGCCTGATGCGACGGGTAGCTCGACGCATGCAGAGCGTGCACGCCGACTCCTATGACGACTACATGGATCGGCTGCAGGTGGAGCCCGACGAGTTCACCGCACTGTTCAACACGATCCTGATCAACGTCACGAGCTTCTACCGGGATCCGGAGGCGTGGGCGCATCTGCGCTCGGCTCTGGTTCCGGAGATCCTCACCCGCCGTGGGGATGGGCCGATTCGCGTCTGGAGCGCGGGTTGCGCCTCCGGCGAGGAGGCATACTCCCTGGCGATCTGCTTCGCCGAGGTCATGGGCGCAGCGGCATTTCGGCGGCAGGTCAAGATCTATGCAACCGATGTCGACGAGGAAGCGCTGGCCTCCGCCCGGCTGGGCCGATACACATCTCGGGAAGTGTCCGGGCTCCCCCCGGAGCTGACCGACAAGTACTTCGAGGGCGGAGCGGAACAACGGGTTTTCACCAAGGGCCTGCGGCGCGCCATCATCTTCGGTCGCAACGATCTTGTGCAGGATGCCCCGATCTCACACATCGATCTGCTGGTCTGTCGCAACACCCTCATGTACTTCGATGCGGAGACCCAGGCCCGGATCCTCCAGCGCCTGCACTACGCCCTCGATCCAGGTGGCATTCTCTTCCTCGGCAAGGCCGAGCTGCTGTTGAGCCACGGGCGGATCCTGGTCCCGGTCGAGGGCATGCGTCGGTTCTTCCGCAAAGTGACGACCGATCCCGCGCGAGAGCGAGCCTTCGTACTCGGCGCCGCGCACACCGCGCCCTCGGACGCGGCCGCGGATGATCTCAAGGTGCGGCAGGAAGCCATGCTGTCGGCGCCCACTGCGCAGATCGTCGTGGACTCGGCGGGGCGCCTGGCGCTGAGCAACCGTCGGGCGGAGACGCTGTTTGGCGTCAGCGGGCGGCAGGCCGGGCAGTCCTTCAGCGATCTCGAACTGTCCACGAGGCCGGTCGAGCTGCGTTCGCTGCTGGATCAGGTCTTCCGCGAGCGCCGCACCATCTGGGTGCATGAGGTCGAGTGGGCACGGCCGGGCACGGAAACCATCTGGTTGGACGTGCAGGTCGTTCCACTGGCCGGCGACGAGCGGCGGGCGCTGGGAGTGACCGTCATCTTCCACGACATCACCGAGCGACGAGCGCTCCAGCATGAACTTGGAGTGGCCCACGACCAGCTCGAGACGGCCTACGAGGAGCTGCAGTCGACCAACGAGGAACTGGAGACCACCAACGAGGAACTGCAATCCACCGTCGAGGAGCTGGAGACCACGAACGAGGAGCTGCAGTCCACGGTCGAGGAGCTCGAGACGATGAACGAGGAACTCCAGTCGATGAACGACGAGCTCGGGTCCACCAACAACGAGCTGCGGGACAGAGCCGGCGAGGTGGACGAACTCAACAACTTCATGGAGTCAATCCTGGCCAGCCTCAAGGTGGCCGTGGCCGTCGTAGATCGGGATCTGCGGGTCTCCGCCTGGAACCTGCCCGCACAGGAGCTCTGGGGCGTACGGTCCAACGAAGCGGTTGGACGACATCTGCTGGACCTCGACGTCGGGCTACCACTGCGCCAATTCGATGAACTCCTCGAGAAGAAGCTCGTCGGCCCGTACGACGAGCACTCCACGCTACGCATTGACGCGGTGAACCGGCGCGGTCGTCCGGTCACGGTGCAGGTCACGCTCAGCCCGCTCGTACGAGAGCAGCCCGATGGAATCGACGGGCATCAGGTGACCGGTGCGATCGTCGTGATGGACGAGATCCGGGATGGTGCCTAGACCGCCGCGATCGATCAGGTGGTACGCGCGGAGGCCCGGACCAGTCGGGCGGACAAGTCGGCCAGCTTGGTGTTGGTGTTTCGACTCACGGTCACCAGGCGAGCGAACGCCTGGTCGGCCGAGCAACCGTGTCGCGCCATGATGATGCCCTTGGCCTGATCGATCTGCGCGCGTGAGGTCAGGGCCTCCTCCAACTGCTGACCGAGTTTGCGCAGCGAGTCCCGCTCTCGGACGTCTTGGACCACCGCGCTCACTGCAGCCGCGAAAAGTGCGGCGATGTGGATGTCGTGGGAGCCGAACGCATCCACTCGGTCTGCATACAGGTTGACCACGCCGATGGTCTCGGTGCCCTGCTGCAGTGGGAACGCCAGTGCGCTGCGCAGCCGGACCTCCGCCGCCTTGGGCCCGAAGACCGGCCACCGCGGATCCTCGCTGACCTTGGGCGAGGTCGTCATCTCACCGATGTTGTATGCATCCAGGCAAGGACCCTCACCGGCCTCGAACTGCACGCCGTCGACGGCTTGGGCGAACTCCGACTCCGTCGCGATCGCGTCCGGTTCGATCGGGGAGCCTAGCGACACGCTGAGTCCCGTCGCGGTCGGCACCGCTCTGCGCCCCAGCGTTGCCACCTGCCCCAGTAGGCGATGCGGATCATCGTCCTCGATCGGCAGGCGGCACAGCTTGGCGAACACTGCGGCGCTGGAATCAGAGCGGGCAAGGCTGTCGTCGAGTTCGACGGTCGTTGTCGGCACCGCGACCCAGCGATAGCGAGGGGTGTCGTTGCCCGGACCGGGATCGGTGAAACCAGCCAGCGTTACCTGTACCTCCGCCCCGCGACGCGGCTTGAGGCACAGGACCAGCTGCTGCTCGGCGTGCTGGGCGAGCTGACCGATGACCTGGCGCAAGGGCTTTCGGTCGACTTCGGCGACGAACGAGGTGATCGGTTTGCGCAGCAGTCCCGACTCGCCCAGCCCCAGAATCGCCGCCGCCACGCTGTTGGCGTCGAGCACGGTACCGGCGCTGTCGGTAACGATGACCGGCACGGGCAGCAGCGAGGAGACTCGTTCCCGCCACACCCCGTGGTGGCGCTGTTGACCGAGTAGATCTTCGATCGCCCTCTGCTGAGCCCGCAACTCTTCCTGGGCAACCCGCAATTCCTCGTGGGCCACGCTGATCTCCAGCAGGCTCTCCTCGAGCGCCTCTTCCGGCTCTGTGGAGTCAGTTTGCAGCAACCTCAGCCGCTGCTGCTGCTCTTCCAACTGCTGAGTCAGGTTGTCTGCAACCACGGAGAGCGGGTAGGAGGCGATCTGGTCTGTCACCGCACCTCCAGATCATCGCCGGACGGACGGTTCGCCGGGGAAGAACGCGTTCCACTCGAAAAGACATCGAGTTCGCTGAGCCTACGCCTTACCGGCACCGGTGGCGGGGTACGAAGCGTATACGTTCGCCTGCGGACAGTGAAACTTGCGCGACCCGCCGTCGGCATTGCCAAGTAGACAGACCTGTGGTGTAGTCAAACCAGTTGGTCCAGCAGCGGCGCCACGATGCATACCTCCCTCAGGAGTCATCGTGCAGTTGGCCGTCAGGCAAGACCCCGATGCAACCAACACTCCGGAGCCCAGTTTCCACGAGACGCTGTCTCGGCGCAGCCATGATCTCTTGGCCCAGGCCGCTCCGCCGTGTCCCGAGCCGCTGCGCGAGGAACTGCACACCCAGGTGATCCTGCTCAATCGCCGGGTTGCCGCCGGAATCGCCGCACGCTACAACCAGCGTGGGGTGGACGGCGACGACCTTCGCCAGGTCGCGGAGATGGGCCTGGTCAAGGCGGTACGTCGGTATGAGCCGGAGCGCGGCGCGGGATTCCTGGCCTACGCCGTACCCACGATCCGCGGCGAGATCCGCCGGTACTTCCGGGACAACGGTTGGATGGTCCGCCCGCCTCGTCGGATCCAGGAACTCCGTAGCGAGGTCATCACGGCGGAGAACGACATGGTTCAGGACTTGCGGCGCTTTCCCAATGTGCGCGAGACGGCTGATCAGATGGGTCTGAGTACCACAGAGTTGGTGGAGGTACAGGGTGCTCGCGGCTGTTTCCGGCCCGCGTCGTTGGACGCACCGGCGCGTGAGGACGCGAGCCTGCCGGTCGGTGAACTGATCGGCGAGGCCGACGGCGAATACGAGCGGGTGGACAACTACGCCTCCTTGACTCCGCTACTGGCCGCGCTGACTCCTCGGGACCGGCTCATCCTGGGACTGCGGTTCGTCCACGGATACACGCAGAAGGAGATCGGCGACCGGATCGGCGTAAGTCAGATGCAGGTATCGAGGCTGCTCAACGCGGTCCTCGGCCGCCTCCGCGAACAACTCTGTGCTGACTGATCTGTGCTGACCTCTCGACGGCCGCGGGCGCTGGTCATCGGAGGTGCGGGCTTCCTCGGCTCACACGTCTGCGAGTCCATGCTCGGCGAGGGCTATGCGGTCCTCTGCCTGGACAACTTGGCCACCGGGTTCCTGGGCAACATCGAGACCTTGATGGTCGAGCCGCGGTTTGCCTTCCTCAACCTGGACATCTCCTCGGGCGGTCCGTGCGCCGGGGACTTCGACGTGGTCATCCACCTGGCTGCTTCCACCTCCCCCTTTCAATACAGCGCGATGCCGGAGGACATCCTGCGGGCGCAAAGCGAAGGCACTTGGCACGCACTGGAC
>JALZDV010000015.1 GCA_030862345.1 Actinomycetota bacterium
CCGCAGTAGTGACTCGAAGCAGTGATAGGCCGGTTGTTTAGCGAACCGCCGGATTCAGTGAGCGTTGAGGGCCGGTTGTGTAGCGAACCGCCGGATTCAGTGGGCTCAAAGGGTCGGTTGTGTAGCGAACCGGCCGATCTGTCGTGGCATACCGTCCCCGCATGGACTTTGACGAGGGCCCCGAGCGCCGGGCGTTGCGAGCCGCTGTTGCCGACCTGGGTTCGAAGTACGGACAGCGATACTTCCTCGAGCAGGCGCGCAGCGGCGGCAACACAGGTCAGTTGTGGGCCGAGGCCGGAAAGCTCGGCTTCCTCGGCGTCAACCTGCCCGAGGAGTACGGCGGGGGCGGCGGCGGGCTGGGGGAGCTGGCGCTGGTCCTCGAAGAACTCGGCGCGGCTGGCTGCCCGCTGCTGATGATGATCGTCTCGCCGGCGATCTGCGGAACGATCCTCGCCCGGTACGGCACCGACGAGCAGAAGACAACCTGGCTGCCTGGGCTGGCCGACGGCTCCATGACCATCGCCTTCGCGATCACCGAACCTGATGCCGGCTCGAATTCGCACAACATCTCGACCGTTGCCCGACGCGCGCCGCGCGGCGAGGGCTGGCGGTTGACCGGGCGCAAGGTCTGGATCTCCGGCATCGACCTGGCCGACGCGGTGCTCGTCGTGGCCAAGCTCGCCGACGGCCCGAAGGGCACACTTCGCCCGGCGCTGTTCCTCGTACCGACCGATGCGCCTGGCCTCGAGGCGCAGCCCATCCCGACCGAGATCGTTTCTCCGGAGCGCCAGTTCTCGGTCTTCCTCGACGATGTGGCGCTCCCGGCTGCGGCTCTGGTCGGTCATCCCGACGCCGGAATCGCCCAACTGTTCGCCGGGCTCAATCCCGAGCGGGTGATGGCCGCGGCCTACGCGGTGGGGGTCGCCCGGCTGGCCTTGGCCAAGGCGAGCGATTACGCCCGTACCCGGACCGTGTGGTCAGCACCGATCGGCTCACATCAAGGCTTGGCCCACCCGCTCGCCGCCTGCCACGCCGACGTCGAACTTGCCGCCCTGATGACACAGAAGGCAGCTTGGCTGATCGACCATGGCCAGGACGAGGCTGCCGGGGCGGCTGCCAACATGGCGAAGTACGCCGCCGCCGAAGCCGCCGTACACACCGTCGATCAGGCGATTCAGATCCATGGCGGCAACGGGCTCTCCCAGGAGTACGGAGTGGCCGCCCTGCTGGCGATGTCGCGGGTATCCCGGATCGCCCCGGTCAGCCGCGAGATGATCCTCAGCTTCATCGCCCAGCACAGCCTGAAGCTGCCCCGCTCCTATTAGCCCGCCGCGCGCGCCTTACCTTTGCTGGATTGACAGGCAAGTGCCACGACCCTCGACGGGTGACCCTACAAGTTCCATGACCTGGCCACCGCACCCTGCGCACCATCACTGAACGGTGGCCACTAGGCCCCGAGAGGAGCTCTACATGAAGGTCTACGTCATGAGCGTGCTCGTCGATGATCAGGACAAGGCGCTGCGCTTCTACACCGAAGTCCTGGGCTTCGTGAAGAAGACCGAGATCCCCATGGGTGAGCATCGCTGGTTGACCGTCGTCTCCGCCGAGGACCCGGACGGCGTCGAGGTCTCTCTCGAGCCGGACGAGCACCCCGCAGCGCGCCCGTTCAAGCAGGCGCTGGCCGCGGATGGAATTCCTTGGACCTCCTTCGCCGTCGATGATGTCCCGGCCACGGTGGCTCGGCTGCAGGCGGCGGGGGTCCGATTCACCCAAGAGCCCCTTCAGATGGGCCCGGTCACCACGGCTGTGCTGGATGACACCTGCGGCAACCTGATCCAGATCGCCAGCCACTGAGGGGCTCAGCCGACGCGCTTGCTCGTGAGCTTGATGAAGGCGTCGGTTCATTGGCCGCAAGCGAAACGTCAACCGACACTTTTGCCAAGATCACGCGGGAACCCTTCCCGCCAGCTGGGGTACCTCGGCTGCCAGCCAAGCTCGCGTTTGGCCTTCGCGTTCGACGTGCCGCGCATCTTCGTGGCTTGTCCTACGAGGAATGGCCCAGCTATCAACCGCGCCAGCCAGGTGGGGACCCGCCGCGGCCGCGGTGCACCTAGCGCGTCGGCATAGACCGGCAGCCACTCGTGCATCGGCGATGGTTCGTCGTCGGCGATGTTGTAGACGCCGGCTGAGCCTCGATCCAGGGATGCGATCGTCGCCGAGACGACGTCGTCGACGTGCACGAAAGAGAAGATCCCGCCGCCCTTCCCGACGATGGGATACCGCCGGCGGCGCACCTGCTGAGCGGTGTACCCGTCGGCGGCGAAGGAGGTTCCGGGGCCGTACCAGAACCCGAACCGCAGCACGAGGCCGGTGAACCTAGGGTTCTCCACGATCCGGCGCTCCATCTCCGCGTGCAGCCGGACGGTGCTGCCGAACGGCTCCGGTGCGTCGGTCGCCAGCCGGGCCCGTTCGTCGACCACGGCCGGCCCCTCCGGGGCGTACCAGAAGCTCACGTTCTGCGCGATGTAGCGGTGGGCGCCGGCCGATTCGGCCGCGGCAACCAGGTTGGCGCTGCCCTCTCCACGAACTCGGTCGTTTCGCGCGTACGCCGATGTCAGGTTGCGCGGGTTGAGGTCGGCCGGCAGGTCGGTCAGATGCTGGATCACTACCTCCGGTCGCGCCCCTGCGACCACATCACGGAGCCGGTCACCGTCGAAGACATCGCAGACCACGGCTTGGGCGCCCATCACCGAGAGCTTCTCGGCCCGGTCCGGTTGCCTTGTGATGGCAACGACGTCATGGCCGGAGGCCCGCAGTTGCGGGAGTAGCCGTCGCCCGACAACACCGCTGCCGCCGGCCAAGAAGATCCTCATGTCCTCGGGTCCGGGTCGGCGCCGTGAGTCTCGGCCAGCACCAAGCCGGCCACCAGCACGGCGGCCAGAATCGTGGTCAGGGCGGGATCGCTGGACCGCCCGCCCAGGCCGGCGTCGGTCCAGTGCGAGACCGCGTGCGCGGCTGAACCCACCGCGCCCGCCCAGAGAGCGACCGCGAGTCCGCTCCGGCCGACGATGCCAGCCATCAGGCCAGCCGCGATCCCGAGCTGGAAGGCGCCCAGATCATGGAACAGGTGCTGGTTGTACGGCGGGTAACGCGCCACCACGT
>JALZDV010000068.1 GCA_030862345.1 Actinomycetota bacterium
CGCCAAGGGCGGGATCGTTATCGCCGTCCAGCGCGAGCTCGGCATACCCGTGAAGTTGATCGGCCTCGGTGAGGGACCAGACGACCTGGCCCCCTTTGATCCGGTGACGTTCACCGACGCGCTGCTGTCCTGACGACGCCAGCTCAGCTGAGGCGCCCGTCGAAAACGGTCCGAAGCAATGGGTTTCCATCCGCACCATGTTCGGCCTTCTCGAACTGCAGCTGAGCGCGCTCGGCGTCCAGGGTGAGAACGGCCAGTTCGTTGCCGAAGAACGGCCCGGACCGCTTGCTCCAGCGCAACCGGGTCCTGGGCACTCTGGCCAACCGGCGCAGGCCGGCGCTCAGCGCGATGGCCGGCTTGCTCCAACCGATCTTGAATGCCTGCACCATCGGATGTGGCACCTCGTTGTGGACCGGTGAACAGGTCAACTGGTAGATCCGGCTGGTGATGTCCCGCGGTTCGACCACCTCGGCTACGTAGGCGTGGTGCACGTCGCCGGACAGGACCAACAGACTCCTCGGTGGCCTGCCGTGCTCGCCCCTGCCCAGCGACTCCAGCGCCGCCCCCAGCCGGTCGAAGGAGTCGCGGAAGGCTGCCCAATGCTCGAGATCACCGGCCTGCCGGAACTTTTCCGACACTCGCCCGATCCGACGGCCCTCGAAGCGGCGAACCAGCTCGGCGTTCCAGCCCTCGAGATCATGGATCGCCGGCGGCATCAACCACGGCAGGGAGCTACCGACGAGCACATGTTCTATCTCCTCGGTACCGGCCTCCATCAACTTCTCCTCGACCCAGCTGAACTCCTCGTCGTCCAGCATTGCCCGACTGCCCTCCTTCAACGACCGGGCAGCCCGGGAATCGATCATGAGTAGGCGGACGGTGTGCCACTTGCGGAGGTAGCTCCAGCGGATGGAGCCCGGGTTCCGGTCAGCCTCCAAGGCCATCTCGCGAAGGGCCTCGTACCCGTCGGGCGCACCGGTGATGCGCGCGAAGTTCGGGTCGGCGCGCAGCTCGTCGGGGGAGAGGTTCCCGATGTGTTGATAGATCCAGTAGCTACCCAGCGCGCCGGCAATCCGATCAGCCCACCAGTCGGTCGACTCGATGTCGGCGCGCCAGGCCCCCGAGGTGTTCCAGTCATCGATGACGTCGTGGTCATCGAAGATCATCGATGATGGGATGGTGGACAGCAGCCAGCGGATGTCCGGATCGGTCCAGGACTGGCGGTAGATGTAGGTGAATTCCTCGAAGTTGGCCAGTTGGTCGTGCGGCGGCTTGGACAGGTCCCGACGCGAGGCGAGGTACTTCTTTGTCTCCTCGGCCGTTTCATCGGCGTAGACCTGGTCTCCCAGCAGCACCAGGGCATCGGGCCACTGCTCGGACGGGAGCCGGGCGATCTTCACTGAGTACGTGTCCAGGGCGTCGGGCGGGAATTCCTGGTTGTCCTCGCTGCTGATCACCAGCGGAGTGGCGTACCGGCAGGACCCGAAGACGACCGAGAAGGCACCCGGGCCGCCGGGCGTACGGATTCGGCTCGGCGGCCGCGTGCTGTCGGCGAGCGGCCACACCACTTCCCCGTCCAGCCGCACCTCGTACGGGGTGGCGCTGCCGGGCTCCAGGCCCTCGACGAAGACCAGGGCGAAGTGGTGATCACGGACGTGGAACGTGTCGGCTTCACCCAATGGCCGGGATCCGGTGTCCGACGGTTCGGTCACGCTGACCCGGCAGGCGGCCTGCGTCTCGACCCAGATGGTGGCCGACACCTTGTCGACGTGGCGGAGGAGTGGTCCGAGGACTAGAGAGGGCACCTAGCCATGCCTACTGCATGGCTGGGCCCGCGGCTAGCGGGTCGAAGCCGTACGGAAACTCCAGCCGGTGTTTGGCCAGGGTTTCCGGATCGGTGAGCAGGTCCAGGGTTGCCCGATCAGCCACGATCGTCCCCTCGTCGAGGATGACCGACCGGGTGCACAACTGCGCTGCGTAGGGCAGGTCGTGGGTGACCATCAGCAGGGTGATCGGCAGCCGGGTCAAGATCTCGGCCAGCTCCCGGCGGCTGGCCGGGTCGAGATTGGACGAGGGTTCGTCGAGGACCAGGATCTCCGGCTCCATGGCGAGAACGGTGGCCACCGCGACCCGCCGCCGCTGGCCGAAGGACAAATGATGCGGCGGCCGGTCGGCGAACTCGGCCATTCCCACCGCGTCCAGGGCAGCCTCGACCCGGGTAGCCAGTTCGGCGCCACGCAGGCCGAGATTGGCCGGGCCGAATGCGACATCTTCGCGCACGGACGGCAGAAACAGCTGGTCATCGGGGTCCTGGAACACGATGCCGACGCGTCGCCGGATCTCGGTCAGGTTTGGCTTGGCAACCTCGAGCCCACCCACCCGCACCGTTCCAGCGCCGGCAGCCAGGATTCCGTTGAGGTGCAGGACAAGGGTGGTCTTCCCGGCCCCGTTGGGTCCCAGCAAGGCCACGCGTTCACCCCGCTGGATGCACAGATCGACGCCGAACAGAGCTTGGTGTCCATCGGGGTAGGCATAAGCCACGCCGACCATGGCCAGACTCGGCGGAGTCGCTGAACCCGTCACGAGAGCGCCCAACTGCCGAGCAGCACGGCCAGCGCGGCAGCCGGTACGGCAAGGGCTCGAATCCATACCCCGCCGGCGACCCGGGGCTGGTCCAGCATGGGCAGCCGTCCGGCATAGCCGCGGGAGAGCATGGCGAGGTGCACCCGCTCGCCGCGCTCGTAGGACCGGATGAACAGTGCTCCGGCCACATGCCCGAGGATCCGAAGTTGGCCGAGATGGCGAGCGGAAAAGGCGCGGGACTCACGGGCGATCCGCATCCGCTTGAGTTCGCCGCCGACGACTTCCAGGTAGCGGAGCATGAACGTCAGTATCTGGATCAGGATCTGTGGGAGGCGGAGCCGCTCCAGTCCGCGAACCGTCTCGGCGGGGGTGGTCGTGGCGGCGAACACGATCGAGGCGACCACTGACAGGGTGGCCTTCATCAGAAGTGCCAGCCCGGCCAGCACACCTTGCTCGGACACGGCGACGCCCAGGATCTCGATCTGCGGCCCGCGTGCCACGAACGGCAGAATCAGGGCGAAGACCAGGAACGGGATCTCCACCACCATTCGCGGGACGATGAAACCAACTGGTAGCCGGACGAGCGTCGCCAGCGCCGCGAGGATCAGCAGATAGCCGGCGAAGGCCGGGTACCAAGTTCCTGGTGTCGAGACGATCACGAAGATCAGGCAGACAAGCGCCACCAACTTGACGTGCGCCGGGAGCTCGTGCAGCTCGGTACGCCGTTCGCGATAGACCAGATGCCCGTGACCTGCTCCCACGATTGCCCGGGTGATCGAGCGGTCAGGCGTCCGTCGACGTCACGCCGGCGCGATTGCCATCCGCGTTCTCGGCACGGCGGCGTCTGAGCACCCTCGTGAGCAGGGTAGCCAGCACAAGCACGACCAGAACGCCGAGAATGCCGGCCATGCCTTCCGACAGCCGTTCACTGTCCACACCGGACATCGCATAGTCGGCAAGCGGGGAATCGGCGGTGGCCGAATCGCGTGCGGAGTCCGAGAAACCAGCCTCCTGGGCGGTCCGCTCCAGTCCGTCAGGTGCCGAACTCGCGTAGTAGCTGGCTACTCCGGCGATGCCCAGGGCCAGCGCCAACCCGACCAGCAGGAACGTCCGGGTCCGGGTGAGCCGACTCATACCGATGCCACTCTGGACCGGAGAGTCAGCCGGGGACTCAGATGGCGGGCACCGTACACGAGGTCCGGCCGGGAAGACAGGACAGCGCTCAGGACCACGACGGTGATCAGTGCCTCGCCGATACCGATCAGCACGTGGACGGCGAGCATGGTGACCGTGAGCGTTCCGGCATCGATGTCGACGACGCCGCCGAGTACATAGAGCAGGACGAAAACGAGCGCGGCCATCGGAACGCTCACGAATGCCGCGGCACCGCCGGCCGCGAGCAGTCCTGTGCGGTTCCTGGGCAGCACTCGGACTGCGCCACGGAACAGGGCCCAACCACCGAAGGTGGTCACCAGCGCGATGAGCACGATATTGGTGCCGATGGCGGTGAGCCCTCCGTCGGCGAAGAGCAGTCCCTGCACGATGAGGACCACTGTGAGACACAGCGCCCCGGTGAACGGTCCGACGAGCACCGCGGCCAGCACGCCGCCTATGAGGTGTCCACTCGTGCCTGCGCCGACCGGGAAGTTGACCATCTGCGTGGCGAAGATGAAAGCGGCCACCAGTCCGGCCATGGGTGCGGTCTTCTCGTCCAGCTCCGACCGTGCGCGGCGGATCGCGTAGGCGACCCCGCCGGCGGCAACGACTCCGGTCGTCAGCGAGACAGGAACGGTCAGGAAGCCGTCCGGTACGTGCATGGGCTCGAGCTTATTGCAAGAGATGTGCAGATGCGAGGGTATTGCAAGAAGTGTCCGAAGGTGACTACGTCCGGTGTTCACCAGACTGAAACATTTCCTGGACGTGCGGCGTAACACGGGACCGCGACGGTACCCACAGGCCCATGTTGGGGCCCGGTCAGCAAATGGCCGCCACCGCCTACGACACCTTCAGGAGGCTCCGTTGGGCGACACCGGGGACACTGCCTGGATCCTCACCAGCGCGGCACTCGTGCTGCTGATGACCCCGGGCCTGGCGCTCTTCTACGGCGGCATGGTGCGTGCCAAGAGCGTCCTGAACATGATGATGATGAGCTTCGGGGCGCTGGCCCTGATCAGCGTCCTGTGGGTTCTCTACGGCTACTCGATGTCTTTCGGGAACGACGTGGGCGGCGGCCTGCTCGGTGACCCGACCGAGTTCTTCGCACTTCAGAGCCTGATCGGCACCAGCGGCCTGGACGGCGGCTTCCAGGCCAACAACCTGGTGTTCACGATTCCGTCGCTGGCCTTTGTCGCCTTCCAATCCGTCTTCGCGATCATCACGGTGGCGCTCATCTCGGGCGCAATCGCCGATCGAGCCAAGTTCGGTGCCTGGATGGTCTTCGCCGGCATCTGGGCCAGCGTGGTGTATTTCCCGGTCGCGCACTGGGTCTTCGCCTTCGACGAGGCAGAGTCCGAGAGCGGGGGATGGATCGCCAACCGATTGCTCGCGATTGACTTCGCCGGTGGAACAGCGGTGCACATCAACGCCGGCGCAGCCGCATTGGCGCTGGCCATCGTCGTGGGCAGGCGCCGCGGCTTCGGTTTCGAAGCGATGCGCCCGCACAACCTGCCTCTCGTGATGATCGGTGCCGGGCTGCTGTGGTTCGGCTGGTTCGGCTTCAACGCCGGATCCGCCCTCTCAGCCAACGGCCAGGCGGCCGAGGTCTGGGTGACCACGATGTCTGCCACAGCGGCCTCGTGCCTCTCCTGGCTGCTCACCGAGAAGGTGCGTGATGGGCATGCGACCTCGCTGGGTGCGGCCTCCGGCATCGTGGCCGGCCTCGTGGCCATCACTCCCGCCTGCGCGGCGGTGACCCCGTTAGGGGCGCTGGCCATCGGAGTGATCGCCGGAGTGTTCTGCGCGCTGGCCGTGGGCTTGAAGTATCGACTCGGCTACGACGACTCCCTCGACGTTGTCGGCGTGCACCTTGTCGGCGGGCTCGTCGGCACCGTGACCATCGGGTTCTTTGCCTCTTCCGATGCCACGGCAGGCGTCGACGGGCTGCTCTACGGCGGCGGTGTGGACCAACTCTGGCGGCAGGTGCTCGCCGCGCTGGCGGTGATGCTCTTCTCCTTCGTACTCAGCTTCATTCTCGGCTTCGTCATCGACCGGACAATGGGCTTCCGCATCGCCGAGGACGACGAGGAGGCCGGCATCGACAACCTGGTCCATGCCGAGACCGGATATGACTTCAGCGCCCTGGGTGCGGGTGGTAGTGGGAGCCCCCCGACATCTGCGACAGCTCTGGGGGCATCGACCTTCACGGTGCCAGCCCGGACCACGGAAGGAACCTCGGCATGAAGCTTGTCACCGCCGTCATCAAGCCGTTCAAGCTCGAGGACGTGAAGACCGCCCTGGAACTGCACGGCGTGGAAGGTCTCACCGTGACTGAGGTACAGGGATTCGGACGGCAGCGCGGGCACACCGAGGTGTACCGAGGCGCGGAGTATCAGGTGGATTTCCTACCTAAGGTGAAGATCGAAGTACTGGTCTCAGCCGAACGCTGCCTAGCAGTCGTCGACGCACTCGTCGAGGCTGCCCGGACCGGGCAGATCGGAGACGGCAAGGTCTGGGTCACCGCTGTCGAGGAACTGGCGCGCGTACGAACCGGTGAGCGAGGTCCCGACGCGCTCTGACCCTGCCGTATTGCGGCATCCGCACCGGTGGGGGTGACTGCCCGCCCGATCGGCTCGGCGCCACTGCGACCGACAGAGGTTGCAGCGGTGCCGGGAAGGCGCGAGCGTGCCGACCTGCTCGACGGGTGGCTCGCGTCGCTGCTGCCTGCCGCCCCTGGGCTGGCTCTCCTCGCCGTGGGCGGCCTTGGCCGGCGCGAACCGGCCCCCTACGGCGATCTCGATCTCATCCTGGTCCACGACGGCCAGGCCGACGTCGCCTCGGTCGCTGACACCGTGTGGTACCCCATCTGGGATTCGGGCCTGCGACTCGACCACTCGGTACGGACGGTCGAGCAGTCGGTTGGGGTGGCCGGTGCCGATCCCGTTGCCGGCCTGGGACTGCTCGACGTACGTCTGATCGCAGGTGACGAAGAGCTGGCTGACCGGTTGCGCAGCGCGGCCACTGCGTCCTGGCGGTCCAGGTCACGCACATTGTTGCCGTTGCTCCGGGCCGAGCGTGCCCTTCGCGGGGAGCTGGCCGGAGACACCGCCTATCTCGTCGAACCCGATCTCAAGGAGGGGCGAGGGGGGATGCGGGACGTCCTGGTCCTGCGCGCCATGGCGGCGGCGCAAATCAGCGATCAGCCGAGTCCTCACGTAGAGGCCGCTTACGCGCTGTTGCTCGACATCCGGGACACCTTGCAGCGCAGCTCCCGACGCCGGACCGACGTTCTGATCCGCCAGGAACAGATTCCGGTCATGCAGATGCTCGGGTTGGACAGCGAGGATGAGTTGCTGCGGCAGGTCGCCGGTGCAGCGCGGGTGATCAGCTTCGCTACCGCCGCGGGCTGGCGAAGGGTTGCCGCTGCGCCAGCGAACGGACGGCGCAACGGGTTACGGCGCCGACACAAACCCCTACGCGTTCCCCTGTTGGAGGGAGTGGTTGCCCACGAGGGCGAGGTGGCCCTAGCGCGGGGTGCCGATCCGGCGGCCGATCCAGTCCTCCCGCTTCGGCTGGCGGCCGCAGCTGCGGAGTCGGGGCTGCCGATCTCGCCGGCGACGATGGACGTGCTCATCGACCGGCATCAGTCCCTGTCGGATCCCTGGCCCGGTCCGGCGCGCTCCTGGTTCGTCCGGCTCCTGGCCGCCGGCCGGGGTTTGGTCGACGTGTTCGAGGCGTTCGACCAATCCGGACTGCTGCTCGGGTATCTGCCGGAGTGGGAACGCATACGCGCTCTCCCACAACGGCATCCGGCGCACCTGTACACAGTTGACAGACACCTGGTAGAGACGGCCGTCGTGGCGTCGGAACTGACCCGTCGCGTACGTCGGCCGGACCTTCTGCTGCTCGGTGCTCTGCTGCACGACATCGGCAAGGGCGGGAAAGCCGAGCACTGCGCCGCAGGGGCCGAGATCGCCGAGCCGATCGCAGTTCGGTTGGGGCTGAGCCCCGCCGAGGTAGCGACCGTCACGTTGCTGGTCGCGCAGCACCTACTCCTGCCACATACGGCTTTGCGCCGCGATCCGGCCGATCCGGCCACGATCGACCTGATCTCCGACCGGATCGGCGGTCGGCTCGACCATCTCCATCTGCTGCATGCGCTGTCAGAGGCCGACGCCCGGGCGACCGGGCCTGGGGTCTGGAGCCCGTGGCGGGCACATGTGATCTCAGACCTCGTGAGCCATGTCGCCGCCGCGCTGGCACCCGACAGGCCGACGACATTCAGTCTGGGCTCGGGGAGCGAACCCGGGCCCGGTGGCGCCGATCAGGGGAAGATTGCAGCGAACCTAACGTCTCAGGGGCCCCCTGAGTCGGATCGGAAAGGGGGCGGCGACGCATTGCACGTGGGGATGCGCCCCGAACTTGACGGCTTCGAGATCGCTGTGGACGCCGTCGACCAGGCGGGGCTGCTCTCCCAGATAGCCGGGGTCCTGGCCTTGCATCAACTGGAGATCCGGCATGCCGCAGTATCCAGCACTGCCGGTCACGTCCACGACATCTTCGCCGTACGACCGCTGTTCGGAAAACCTCCAGAGCCGAGCCTGCTCGCCGCGGACCTGCGCTCCAGTATTGCTGGGACGCTCTCCCTCGCCGAGCGCCTCACGGCCCGCGAGCGCGCATACCGCCGTACGTCGCGCTCCACCCAACCGACCGAGGTGATCTGGTACGACGCCGCCGCCGCCGAGGCAACCGTCGTCGAGGTCCGTGCCGATGACCGCCCCGGGCTGCTGTACTGGCTGACGTCGGTTTTCGACGAAGCTGGTATCGATGTGCTGTCCGCTCGGGTGGAGACTTTCGGTGCCGATGCTGTCGACGTGTTCTACCTACCGACGGAAGCGACCCGCACCGAGGCGGTCCGGCGGCGACTCAGCCGGATGCTGCAGGCTGCAACGGAGGGGCGATGACCGCCGGGGTGCGCGCCCGCCGCTCGTGCAGTGCCAGCAGGGTGACCGCGGCCAGCAGCAACACGAAGCCCAGCCACTGAGAACTGTCCAGCGCACCGTCGAGCAGCGTGACACCGATAAACGCAGCGGTCAGCGGGAAGGCGAGTTCGCCGAGGGTGGCTCGCGAGGCGGCAGTCCCGGCCAGGCCGCGGTAGTACAGCAGGAGGGCCAGCAGGCCCGGGATCAGAGCGAGCAGGACGAGACCGGGAACGTCGGCTGGCGCCGGCAACAAGGGAGCGCCCAGGATGAGCACGATCGCGAGCGAGGCGAACAGGCCGAAGAAGAACCGCAGCATCGTTACGTGCTGGGTGGCCATCGCCGTGGCCGCGTAACGTCCGAGCACGGTACCGGCCGCCCAAAGGACGGCCGCGCCGACCGCGAGCAGGGCTGATTGGACCTGGCTCAGCGCGATCCCCAGCGGATCCGGGAAGCTGAGCAACCAGGCACCGAGCAGGGTAGGGACCAGGAAGAGCGGAAAGCGGGTAGTGATCCGCTCGCCGAGCAGTAGCGCCGCCCCGGCGATCGCGATCACCGGTTGAAGCTTCTGCAGCACCAGCGGGGTGACCGGATCCCCCAGGGCGAAGGCTGCCGTGAACAGGGTGGTTGCGACCGCCGAGGCCCCTATGCCGATGCCGAGAATCGCCAACTGGACCCTTCGCGGAGCCGCGACAAACGCTCGCAGGGCACCGCCGAGCCACGGCAGGATCAGGACGCAGATGATGCCGTGCTCGGCAAACACGATCGTGGCGGGTTCCAGATCACTGACCAGGGGGACTCGCAACAATCCGTCGGTGCCCCAGAGCGCAGCGGCGAGGATTACCAGCCACAGCCGGTCCCTGCCTCGCGCCGGAGCGGCGGCGGACGGGGCGGCCACGGAACCAGCGTCGGCGCTCATCGGCCAAGTCTGTCCCACCGGTCGAGGACACGCCGACGGAGGTCACCGGCGTTGTCAGCACGCTGTGCGACGGTGAAGTCCGAGCACGGGATTGAGCTCCCTGGAGAGGAGGCTCGAGATGGAATCGGGCTTCGAGGTATTCACCAGCGCCGACAGACTCCCCGGAGTAGGGGGGACTGCCACGTTCACTTGCCGCAACTGCGCGCGGCGCACGGACTTCGAGCAGCCACCATGCCCGGACGGGCACGACTCGGAATGCCCGGAGTGGTACTGCACGCAGTGCGGGGCGGCGACAATCCTCGGCCGAACGAGCAGCCGCCATCGGACGCGCAGGTCGAGGACTGCTGCCGCCGCGCAGGCCCGGGGGATCGCAAGGGCGAGCTGACCGCGGGTTCCGTACAGCCCAGAACCTTGTCCGGTGATCGGCTGTCGGTCAACCGCCCCCCAGGTGATGCGTCGGCGCTTCGGAGGTCCACGCCTTCAGCTGCATGACGGCTGGCATCTTCGCCGCCCTGGCTAGACTGGCAGCGCGCGTACACACCGGCCGACCAGCGCGCGCCTGCCTTGCGGAGGACTCACCCAGCGTGTTCGCGACCCTGTCCGATCGACTCGAGAACGCCTTCTCCGGGCTGCGCAGCAAGGGCCGGCTCACCGAAGCCGACATCGACGCCACCTGCCGGGAGATCCGTATTGCGCTGCTGGAAGCCGATGTCGCCCTGCCGGTCGTCAAGAGCTTCGTCGGAGCGATCAAGGAGCGGGCCCGCGGAAGCGAGGTCTCTCGCGCACTCAACCCCGCTCAGCAGGTCATCAAGATCGTCAACGAGGAACTCGTCGCCGTCCTGGGCGGTGAGACCCGTCGGCTTCAGTACGCCAAGCACCCGCCCACCACGATCATGCTGGCCGGGCTGCAGGGCTCGGGTAAGACGACGCTGGCAGGCAAACTCGGGCTCTGGCTACGGGAACAGGGTCACACCCCGCTCCTGGTGGCCGCAGACCTGCAGCGCCCCAACGCCGTCACCCAACTGCAGATCGTGGGGCAGCAGGCCGGCGTAGACGTCTTCGCACCCGAGCCCGGCAACGGGGTCGGCGACCCGGTCGCCGTCGCGCGGGACTCTCTGAACCATGCCGCGCGGACCATGCACGACATCGTCGTGGTGGACACCGCCGGGCGTCTGGGCGTCGACGATGAACTGATGGGGGAGGCGGCCGCGATTCGCGACGCGGTGACTCCCGAGGAGGTCCTGTTCGTCGTCGACGCGATGATCGGCCAGGATGCCGTCACCACCGCGGAGGCCTTCCGCGACGGGGTCGGGTTCACCGGCGTGGTCCTCACCAAGCTCGACGGCGACGCCCGCGGCGGTGCGGCGCTGTCGGTCAGGGAGATCACCGGCCGACCGATCATGTTCGCCTCGACCGGAGAGAAACTCAGCGACTTCGACGTCTTCCATCCAGAGCGGATGGCCTCCCGGATCCTCGGGATGGGCGATGTCCTCAGCCTGATCGAACAAGCCGAGAAGACCTTCGACGCCGACCAGGCCGAGGAGATGGCCGGGAAACTGGTCTCCGGTGACGGCTTCACCCTGGAGGACTTCCTCGACCAGATGATGGCCATCCGCAGGATGGGTCCGATCGGGAACCTGCTCGGCATGCTGCCCGGCGCCGGCCAGATGAAGGAGGCCATCGCCCAGGTCGACGACAAGGACCTCGACCGGACGGCAGCGATCATCCGGTCGATGACACCTCTCGAGCGTGCCGATCCCAAGATCATCAAGGGTTCACGACGGGTCCGGATCGCCAACGGCTCCGGCGTCACCGTCACCGAGGTCAACGGCCTCGTGGAGCGGTTCTTCGAAGCGCGCAAGATGATGTCCCAGATGGCCGGCGGCATGGGCCTGCCCGGAGCGCGGGGCATGTCGAAGAAGGCCAAGGGACGCCAGCAGCAACTGCAGGCCCGCAAGAACAGCAAGGGCAAGAAGGGCCGCAAGGGCGGCCAGACCCGTCAGCCCGGTAGTGCCCGCGCCGGCATTGATGCCGGCGGGCAAGTGGTCGGCACCCAGGATCTCCAACAACTGTTGGGAGCAAGTGGCCTTCCGCCGGGCATGCAGATGCCGGACCTGTCCGCGCTGCGCTTCGGCAAGAAGAAATAGTCTGCCTAGGTGAGTGCTCCGCACCCAGTCCTGCACCTCACGGGGATGGTGCTGCCCGGCGGGGAATTCCGTGATCTGTGGGTACGCGACGGGCGGATCACCTTCGAGTCCGTACCGGGGGCGCAGACGGTCGCCGAGGGATGCTGGCTCGTGCCGGGTCTGGTGGATGCGCACAACCACATCGGGCTGTCCCCGTCGGGTCCGGTGAGCGATGTCGAAGGCCAGCGGGATCAAGCCCTAACCGACCGGGATGCCGGTGCGCTGGTCATCCGCGACTGCGGGGTGCCCGTGGACACCCGGCACCTGGACCAGCACCTCGACCTGCCGCGCATCATCCGTGCCGGACGGCATCTGGCGCCGCATCGGCGTTACCTGCCGGGGGTCGCGGTCGAGCTGGACGACCCCGCAGAACTCCCCGGAGCAGTACTCGCGCAGGCCGGCCGCAGTGACGGCTGGGTCAAGCTGGTCGGCGACTGGATCGACCGCGATGCCGGTGACCTGACGCCCTGTTGGCCAGCGCAGGCGATCGATGCGGCGATCACAGCTGCGCACGATGTGGGCGCTCGCGTGACGGCGCACGTGTTCGGTGCGGCGGCGCTGCCCGACCTGATCTCGGCCGGCATCGATTGCATCGAACACGGCACCGGTCTGACCGAGGATCTCATCGACGAACTGGCCGCACGTCACACGGCGTTGGTGCCGACCTTGCTCAACATCGCCAATTTTCCGGCCATCGCGGACACGGCGGAGAACAAGTTCCCGGCCTACGCCGCGCACATTCGGCATCTGCATGCCGGCGTGACGGACATGCTGGCCTCGGCGTACGAGGCCGGAGTACCGATCTATGCCGGCACCGACGCCGGCGGGTCACTGCGGCACGGGCAGATCGCCGAGGAGATCGCGGCGCTGGCCGGCGCGGGGATGAGCTCCACCGACGCGCTGGCGGCTGGGTCATGGGCGGCGCGCACCTGGCTGGGCCTTCCTGGCGTGGAGGAGGGTGCGCCGGCTGATCTGGTCGCCTACGACACCGACCCGCGCACGGACCTGGCCGTGCTCAGCCGACCGGCCCGGATCATCCTGCGCGGCAAGGTCGTCGGCTGAAAAGCAGGTCCCCCGAGGTAGCGCGCGTCCGGCCCTGGCAAGGCCGCCACAATCTGAAGCGGAGCGCATCTGACCTCACTGGGAAGGTCATACCGGAGGCCTGAGAGACTGCGCGGCGTGCTGCTGCGGATGTCGACCCTGTTCGTCCGGACGCTGCGTGCGGATCCGGCCGATGCCGAGATTCCCAGCCACCGGTTGCTGGTCCGCGCCGGCTACATCCGCCGTGCCGCCTCCGGCGGGTACACGTGGTTGCCGCTGGGCTACCGCGTCTACCGCAACGTCGAGCGGATCATCCGCGAGGAGATGGACCGGATGGGTGCCCAGGAGGTGCATTTCCCATCGTTGCTCCCGCGAGAGCCATATGAGGCGTCCGGGCGTTGGACCGACTACGGGGACAACGTCTTCCGGGTCAAGGACCGCCGCGGGGCGGATCATCTGCTGGCTCCGACGCATGAGGAGATGTTCACCCTCCTGGTGAAGGACCTCTACTCCTCGTACAAGGACCTTCCGCTGTGGATCTACCAGATCCAGACGAAGTTCCGCGACGAGGCGCGACCAAGGGCTGGTCTGCTGCGGCTGCGGGAGTTCGTCATGAAGGACTCCTACTCCTTCGACACCTCCGACGCAGGGCTCGATGCCTCCTACGCCGCGCACCGTGCTGCCTACATCGCGACCTTCGATCGACTCGGCCTTGACTACGTCATCGTCTCGGCGATGTCCGGTGCGATGGGCGGCTCCCGCAGCGAGGAGTTCCTGCACCCCAACGAGGTCGGAGAAGACACCTTCGTTCGCAGCGCCGGTGGGTATGCCGCGAATGTGGAAGCGGTACGCACGCCGGTGCCCGAGCCGGTCCCGTACGACGATGCGCCGCTGGCTCATGTCGAGGACACGCCCGACACGCCGACCATCGACACTCTCGTCGCCCTGGCCAACGAACGGTTTCCGCGTACCGATCGTTCCTGGGCTGCCGCGGACACGTTGAAGAACGTCCTAGTCATGCTTGCCCATCCGGACGGGACCCGTGAACCGTTGGCCGTCGGACTGCCAGGTGACCGTGAGGTGGACGCCAAACGTCTCGAGGCGCACGTTGATCCGGCAGCGGTGGAGCCGTTCACCGAGGCCGATTTCACCGCGAATCCGACGTTGGTCAAGGGCTACATCGGCCCTGCAGCACTGGGCGAGAAGTCCTCGAGCGGGATCCGTTACCTCGCCGATCCCCGGGTTGTCGTAGGCACCCGGTGGGTGACCGGAGCCGACGAGCCGGGCCGGCACGTCTTCGACCTGGTGTGCGGCCGAGACTTCACTCCGGACGGCACCATCGAGGCTGCCGAGGTCAAGGCCGGCGATCCTGCCCCGGATGGTTCCGGTCCACTGGAACTGGCCCGTGGGATCGAGATCGGGCACATCTTCCAACTCGGGCGCAAGTACGCCGAAGCGCTCGACCTCAGAGTTCTGGACGAGAACGGAAAGCTGGGAACGGTGACCATGGGCTCGTACGGGATCGGGGTGTCCCGGGCCGTGGCTGCGATCGCCGAATCCACCCACGACGATGCCGGTCTGTGCTGGCCCCGAGAGGTCTCGCCAGCCGATGTCCACATCGTCGCGACCGGTAAGGACCCAGCCGTTTTCGAGGCCGCGGATCGGCTGGCCCAAGCTCTTGTCGCTGACGGGCTGACGGTCCTCTATGACGATCGTCGCAAGGTCAGCCCGGGAATCAAGTTCACCGACGCGGAACTGATCGGGATACCGACCATCGTCACCGTGGGACGTGGCTTGGCCGACGGCATCTTGGAACTTCGGGACCGACGTACCGACGAGCGCAGCGATGTCCCCGTCGCCGATGCGGCAGCCCTGATCCAGGCAGTCCGGGCCTGAGGTACTCCCACAGTCCGCTCGGATCTAGGCGTCGGCGAGGTGACGGCAGAAAGAGTCGCTTCGCGATCTGGCAGAATAGCGAGACGAACGTGCCGTGCGGCCCTCTACCCGCTGCGGACCACGTCCACGAAGTGTCGTGGCCACGGACCCACCCGGCGGTCGCGCGCTCAGCCGCACCAGAACTCGAGGAGCAGTCCCGCACGTGACCACCAAGATCAAGCTCATGCGGCGCGGCAAGATGCGCCAGCCGTACTACCGCATCGTCGTCGCCGACTCGCGTACGAAGCGCGACGGACGCTCGATCGAGGAGATCGGCAAGTACCACCCCAAAGAGGATCCCTCCTACATGGAGGTCGACTCAGAGCGGGTCGCGTACTGGCTCGGTGTCGGTGCCCAACCGACCGAAGCCGTCCGGGCGATCCTCCGGGTAACCGGCGACTGGCAGAAATTCCATGGTGAGGCCGAACCCGAGCCGATGAAGGTCAAGGCGGCAAAGCCGGACCGTCGGGCCGCTTTCGAAGCCGCGACCCAGCTCGGTGGGAGCGCGCCCGACACCGCCGCCACCACGCCGAAGAAGAAGGCGGCCAAGGGCGCGGATGCCGATGTACGGGTCGATCGCGCCGACCGGACCGACGTCGAGGTCGATGTGGAGGCGCAGAGCCCGCGAGCCGGTGTCCGGCAGACAGGCGACGACAAGGCGGGCACTAGGCCTAAAAAGGCTGGGTCCCCGGCTGCCACCGACTCAAGCGCCGACACCGACCAGAGCACGGACACGGTCGCCGACCCGGGCATCGTCGCCGCAATCGGGAATGTCGTGGACAAGGTCGTGGACAAGGCCGCCGAGGTCGCGGCAGGCGGCGTGGTCAAGGCCGGCGGCAATGCTGACGATGCCGAGGATGCCGACGATGCCGAGACCGCCAAGGCGGCCAAGGCCGCCAAACGAGCTGCGCCTGCCAAGGACACTGCACCTGACAAGGGCACTGAGGCCTGATGCTCGAGGAGGCTCTCGAGCACCTCGTCCGCGGCATCGTCGACCATCCGGACGACGTCCAGGT
>JALZDV010000082.1 GCA_030862345.1 Actinomycetota bacterium
CTGCGCGGCCGGGGCGGCGCGGGGTTCCCGACGGGCATGAAGTGGGGGTTCATCCCACAGGGCGGCACCGGTCCCGGCGCGAAGCCGAAGTACCTCGTGATCAACGCCGACGAAGGCGAGCCGGAAACCTGCAAGGACATCCCGTTGATGATGGCCGACCCGCAGGCGCTGATCGAGGGCTGCATCATCACCAGCTACGCGATCCGGGCCAACGAGTGCTACATCTACGTCCGCGGCGAGGCGCTGCACCCGCTGCGCCGGGTGGTCAACGCCGTGCGGGAGGCCTACGCCGCAGGCTACCTGGGCAAGAACATCCTCGGTTCCGGGTTCGACCTGGAGGTCGTGGTGCACGCCGGCGCGGGCGCCTACATCTGCGGTGAGGAGACCGCGCTGCTGGACTCCTTGGAGGGCTTCCGGGGCCAACCACGACTCAAGCCGCCCTTTCCGGCCGTCTCGGGTTTGTACGGCTCCCCGACGGTGGTCAACAATGTCGGCACGCTGGCCAGCGTCCCGCCGATCCTCTTGAACGGCGCCGACTGGTGGAAGCAGATGGGCCCGGAAAAGTCGGCCGGTACCAGCGTCTTCTCGTTGTCTGGGCGGGTCGCGCGGCCGGGTCAGTACGAGGCGCCGATGGGTACCACTCTGCGGGAGTTACTGGAGATGTGCGGCGGTGTGCGCGAGGGACACCAGCTGAAATTCTGGACGCCGGGTGGTTCCTCGACCCCGCTGTTCACCGGGGAGCACCTGGACGTTCCGCTGGACTTCGATGCGGTCGCAGCCGCTGGGTCGATGAACGGGACGAGCGCGCTGATGATCTTCGACGACGGCGACTGCGTCGTTCGGGCCGTCGGCCGCTGGATCAAGTTCTACGCCCACGAGTCGTGCGGCAAGTGCACCCCGTGCCGGGAGGGAAACCCGTGGATGGTGCAGATCCTCGACCGGATCGAGCGGGGGCAGGCCACCGAGGCAGAGGTCGACCAACTCCTCGACATCTGCGACAACATCCTCGGCCGGTCATTCTGCGCCTTCGGTGACGGTGCGACGAGCCCGGTGCTGTCCTCCATCCAGTACTTCCGCCAGGAATACCTGGACCACCTCGCCCAAGGCGGATGTCCCCTTGAGCCAGTAAGCACCCGCCAGCGCGACCTCGCCGGTAGTCGCTCATGACGGCCACGCTCGACGCGCATGCCACGGACACCGTGACCCTGACCATCGACGGCGTCGAGGTCACTGTCCCCAGGGGCACTCTGGTGATCCGAGCGGCCGAAAAGATCGGCGTACAGATCCCGCGGTTCTGTGACCACCCCTTGCTCGATCCGGTCGGCGCCTGCCGGCAGTGCCTGGTCGAGGTGGAGATGGGCGGGCGCAAGATGCCCAAGCCACAGGCCTCGTGCACGATCGAATGCGCGGACGGCATGGTCGTCAACAGCCAACTGACGTCCCCGGTGGCAGACAAGGCGCAGCAGGGCAACATGGAGTTGCTGTTGATCAACCATCCCCTGGACTGTCCGGTCTGCGACAAGGGCGGGGAATGCCCTTTGCAGAACCAGGCGATGAGCAATGGCCGTGAGGACTCACGTTTCGTCGATGCCAAGCGCACCTATCCCAAGCCGCTGGCAATCTCCTCGCAGGTGCTGCTCGACCGTGAACGCTGCGTGCTGTGTGCGCGGTGTACCCGGTTCTCCCAGCAGATCGCCGGTGACCCGTTCATCGAGCTCTTCGAACGCGGCGCGCTGGAACAGGTAGCGATCTATGAGGATGAGCCGTTCTCCTCGTACTTCTCCGGCAACACCATCCAGATCTGCCCGGTCGGCGCGTTGACAAGTGCCGCGTACCGGTTCCGGTCCCGACCCTTCGATCTCGTCTCCGAGCCCAGCGTGTGCGAGCACTGCGCCTCGGGCTGTGCGCAGCGGACGGACATCCGTCGCAACACCGTTCAGCGACGACTGGCTTCCGACGACCCGCCGGTGAACGAGGAGTGGAACTGCGACAAGGGCCGCTTCGCATTCCGCTATGCGACCAGCAACGAACGGATCATGACCCCGCTCGTGCGCCGCAACGGCGTCTTGACCGAGACGTCGTGGACCGAGGCCTTCGAGGTGGCGGCGCAGGGTCTGGCCCCGGCGATGGCCAACGGTGGCGGCGGAGTGGGCGTACTGCCCGGTGGGCGGCTGACCCACGAGGATGCCTACGCCTACGCCAAGTTCGCCAGAGTCGTGCTGGGGACCAACGACATCGATTTCCGGGCCCGTGCGCATTCCGACGAGGAGGAGCAGTTCCTCGCCGACCGGGTAGCCGGAACACACCCGGCCGACAGCGTCACCTACGACGACTTCAGTGCTGCACCGGCCGTGCTCACCGTCGGGTTCGAGCCCGAGGACGAGTCACCGATCGTCTTCCTGCGGCTGCGCAAGGCCGCCCGGCTGACCGGTCTGACTGTGTTCGACGTGGCTCCCTTCGCCTCCCAGGGCCTGGTCAAGCTGGACGGCGTACTGCTGGCCACGCCCCCAGGTGCCGAGGCAAGCGTGCTCGGAGCCTTGGCCGACAACACCGCAGGTGGGCCCGGCGCGCGCGCGGCCCAGGGCCTGCGCCAGGCCGGCGCCATCATCCTCGCCGGAGAACGGCTGGCCGAGTTCCCTGGAGCGCTGTCGGCAGTAGCCGCCCTGGCAGATGCGACTGGTGCGAGGCTCGGCTGGATACCGCGCCGCGCCGGCGAACGGGGCGCCATCGAGGCCGGGGCCCTGCCCAACTTGCTGCCCGGCGGGCGGCGGATCGACGATGCGGACACCCGCATCGAGCTGGCCAAGGCCTGGCGAGTCGATGTCCCCGCGACGCCCGGGCGCGACCTGACCGACATCCTGAC
>JALZDV010000092.1 GCA_030862345.1 Actinomycetota bacterium
GGTCAAGGACGCCGTCGCCGGTGTGCTCTCCGAGCGACGACGAGCGCAGGCTTCGATGCCACGAGGGCCGGCTTCGGATGAGGAGGAGGCCGCCGAGGCCGAGGTGCTGATCTGGGAGGAGCTCGACCAGATCGCTCGCAAGCGGACCAATGGAAAGGTGGATCCACTCGATCAAATCGTCGAGCAGCGGATCATGGAGCGGGTCCGCGCCGACCTGTTTGGTCTTGGCGGCTTCGAGCCGTACCTGGCCGACGAGACCATCGAGGACATCTTCGTGAACGGGTGTGACCGGGTCTTCGTCACCCGTGTCGGTGGCGGTCAGGTGGACCGGGTGGACCAGATCGCCGAGTCGGACGATGCGCTGATCGAGCTCATCAACCGGTGGGCGGCCCGCAAGGGTCGCACGGAGCGTCGGTTCGACGTTGCCAACCCGAGGCTCAATCTCAAACTTCCCGGCGGGTTCCGGATGCACGCGATCATGGAGGTCACCGAGCGGCCGACGATCACCATCCGATGCCCGCGGCACCGCGACATGACCCTCTCGGGCCAGCAGAAGCTCGGCACGATCGATGATCGCCTGGCGCGGTTCCTGTCAGCTGCGGTGAAGGCACGGTGCAACATCATCGTGTCCGGAGGGACCGGATCGGGGAAGACCACGTTGCTGCGGTCGCTGCTGTTCGAGGTGCCCGGTCACGAGCGCATCGTCACCATCGAGGACACCACCGAGCTCGGACTTTCGGCCTTTCCCGACCGCCATCCGAATATCGTGGAGATGGAGACGCGCGACGCCAACCTCGAAGGCATCGGCGAGATCTCGATGATGGACCTGACCCGGGAGGTGCTACGGATGTCGCCGGACCGGGTCATCGTCGGCGAGGTCCGGGGGGCGGAGGCGCTCTACATGCTGAAGGCCATGAGCCAGGGAAACGACGGCTCCATGTGCTCTGTGCACGCCGACTCCGCCCGGGGCGTGGCCGGCCGGCTGCGGGGCTACGTCGCCGAGGGCGTCACCAACATGCCCACCGCGGCCACCGACTCCTTCTTCAAGGCCGCCGTCGACTGATCGTCCACCTGAACGTGCTCGAGAACCGGCGCCGGGTGGTCGGGACCGTGCTGGAAATCGAGAAGAGCTTCGACGAAGAGACCCGCTACAACGCGATCTTCGCGGCGACTGACGACGGGCCGACGCGCCTCGTCGGCCGTCCTACCGAATCCCTGCTGGCCCGCCTTGTCAATGCCGGCATGGACGACTCGGTCTTTCGCGAAGACCGCCCACCGCCCCGGCCGACCCGCCAGCGCAGCCGTTAGCGCGGCACGGCATGGCTGAGTCGGTTCGTTCACGTAGGAGTCGCCGGTGACATCCTTCGTTGCTGCGGTATGCGGTGCCGTCGCCTTCGCCGGGATCGCAGTGGTCGTGGCCGGATGGAACGGCGCCCTGCCGGACGTCACGGGTCCGCGCCCGGTCCGCAAGTCCCGCGATCTCACCCGTCGCGTGGCGCTCGGCGTGTCGGGGCTGCTGCTCGGGTTCCTGTTCACCCGTTGGCCGGTTGCCGCGGTGTACATCGCTCTTGGTGGTGCCGGGTTTCCGAGCATCGTGCGATCGAAGCGCGAGCGCCGTGAAGCAATAGAAAAGATGGAGGCGATTGCGACATGGACCGAGAGCCTGAAGGACATCATGGGCGTCGGAGCGGGCCTGCACAACACGCTGCAGCTGTCGGCTCGCACAGCGCCCGCACCGATCGAGACCGAGGTCCGCAACCTGTCGATCCGGTTGCAGCACGAGTCCGTCGACGTGGCGTTGATCAAATTCGCCGCCGATGTCGCACACCCGGCGGCGGACACGGTGGTCGCGTCACTGCTCTTGGCGAGCCGCCTGCAGGCTGGTGGCTTGCCTGACGTGCTCGCATCGGTGGCCCGGGCGACGCGTGACGCAGCGGCCATGAAGCAGCGGATCGAAGGCAGTCGCGAACGGGCCTACACCCAGAGCCGCATCGTCGCCGGGACGAGCATCGCGTTCATCCTCCTGCTGGTCGTCTTCCGCCGGGACTTCCTCTCGCCGTATGACACGATCGGTGGACAGATCGCCCAGGCGATCATCGGGGGGACGTTCGCGTTCTCCGGGTATGCCATGTACAAGCTCGGCCGGCCGCAGGTTCCAATGCGGGTCTTCGGACGGTTGGAACGGATGGGTCGGGCGCCCGTGACAGGCACCAACCAGCGATGATCGGCGCCGTGATCTGCGGCCTCCTGGTCGCTGCGGGGTTCTGGGCGGTCGTACGGGGCATGTTCCCGGCGCCGTCGAAGCTCTCGCGGCTGGCATCCGATTTCCACGATCCCGCCGCCGCGCCCGAATCGGAGGTGGACCGCCTCGGCTCGAAGTGGTCCGGTTTCGCGCTCGCACTTGCCAACGCCGTCCAAGGGACAGAGCTCGGAAGACTCCGTCAGGATCTCGCGGTCGTCGGCATGTCGGCTGGGGAGTTCGCCTCCGACAAGCTCAAGGCCGGGGTCCTCGGTTCGGCGATCGTCGGCGGCCCACTCTTCGCCGTGGGGCTGGCGAAGGGAGCACTCCTCGTCATCGTCGTGGTGGCCGGGTTCGTCGGGTTCTACTTCTACCCTGACGTCGACCTGCGCAAGAAGGCGGCGGTCAGGCGACGCGAATTCGTCGACACAGTGACCGCCTTCATCGGTCTGGTGTCGGTCTCCATCGCCGGCGGTGGTGGCGTCGTGAGCGCCATGAACGCCGCAGCCAGCCTCGGTGACGAGTGGGCGCTCGAACGCCTGCGGTTCGTGCTGGACAGGGCGGCGACCCGGAACGAGAGCCCCTGGGTGGCCCTCGATGAGCTCGGGTTGGAACTCGGGATCCCCACCCTGGTGGAGCTCGGTGGGTCCATGTCATTGGCCGCGCAGTCGGGCGCAAAGATCAGCGAGTCACTTGGTGCCCGAGCTCAGTCGGCCAGGGCGCGCGAGCTCGCCGACCGGCTGGCGGTGGAGGAGCGGAAGAGTGAGGCCTTGGGCATCCCCGTGGTCCTCATGATTCTGGCGTGGATGGGCTTTCTGGGTTTCCCTGCGGTGGTGAACATCATCGGTATCTGATCAGCGACGGCGCAGTGTTGGAGAGAACAAGGCGCGGGCGGTCTCCATCGTGATTCGCCTCGCGTCACTTGCCGATCTACGGACGAAGCCTGGTGTGGGATCACCCTCATGGTCGGCACGGTGCCCCAGAAC